>JBQTJZ010000172.1:0-24605 GCA_052386615.1 Methylophilaceae bacterium | reverse complement strand
GATTGCGCCATGAATACGGGAATTTTCATTAGACCGCGAATCGGCGATTGGTTGGTTATGATTACTAGCATCATCATGGTATTTTTTTTGTTTCAAACCCTATGGGTAAGAGAACCCGCCAGTCGGCTCAAAATTCGCCAAGCGGATCAAGTCATTGGTATCTATGATTTAAACCAAACACGCGAGTTACATATTCATGGCGTGTTGGGTGATGCGCACATTAGCATTATGCAAGGCAGGGTACGTTTTAAGCAATCTCCATGCAATAATCAGTATTGTGTGCATCAAGGCTGGTTACATCGTGCTGGGCAAGTAGCCATTTGCCTCCCCAATCAAATTAGCTTACAACTCATTGGCGCGAAAAACAGCTATGACTCGCTCAACTATTAACATTCACACCACCGCACAAGATCACCACATTGCCAAGCTGACCGCACTGGCTATCAGCTTACATGTGTTAGAAGTAGTATTTCCATCGCCATTACCTGGGGTAAAACCTGGGATTGCCAATATCGTGACCCTCTATGTACTCATGCAATATGGTTTTGCCACGGCTGCATGGGTAAGTTTATTGCGCGTATTTGCCAGCAGCTTATTATTAGGGCATTTTTTATCGCCCACTTTTGTATTAAGTTTATCTGGCTCAATCGTGAGCTTGGCTGCGCTATTTTTTGGGCAACACTTGCCCAAAAAATACTTCAGCGTTATCACACTAAGCATTATTGCAGCTTTTGCACACATTGCAGGCCAACTCATTGTGGTTAGACTCTGGCTCATCCCGCATACCGCCGTTGCCTATTTAATCCCCATTTTTGCGTTAGCCGCTTTGCTATTTGGCTGTATCAACGGCTTCATCACCTACAAATTACTGCGCCAGCATTAAATGAAAAAGCCATGGTTATCACAACCATGGCTTTTGTAAAACATTAACCGCTACTTTATCTGCACCCCATATTCGACTATGGTGCTGTGTCTACTGTTCATCCAGCAACTCACGCCAAATCACACGATGGTTGGTAAATCCTGAAGCACTGCCCCCGGTAAATTCAGGCTGATTGGCCGGGAATGTTGGCGTTGGGTTATCCGCAGTGACAATATTCACCACAGGTTTTCCTTTAACATACAGCACGTTAATCCCTACAATGGGTGCATTTGTTTTTGATGCCACAATCGTACCGCCTACTGCTGCACCCGTCCTATAATCCAAGAAGTTTAGCCAACCATAACCGCCTGGCGAACATAAGGTATTGGTTGGTACTGTGCTCGGTAACAATAGGGTACCAAATACTAGCTGCGCTGGCACATTTTGGCGTTCGCCTGTATCTGGCAAATCAATGTACCAACCTCGTCCAGAGGCAAAATCCACTGGATTTGGCGGTGATTGTACGGTCCTAGTTCCGGTAGCAGCATCGTTCACCAATACCTGATTAACCATTAAAGGGCTGGTACGAGGATTATCCAAAGTAGATGCCCCTTCATCACTAATCGCATAAATGGTTTGCTGCTGTGTATCCGCTAAGTCGCTGGTGCCTAAATAGCGTCCGGTGCCCACATACAACACCCGTTTACCGTTAATATCGGCTAATTCTGGGCGCGTGGTGATTGGCTGCACCACACCGCTAGCATCTCTCAAAATAGCCACTCTAAATGGGTTACTGGCTGATTGTGCACTATTAATATCAAAGCGCCACATATTGCCCTGTAAATCTCCACCGTAAACATAGATTGCACTATTATTGACAACCGCATCCAGCACATAGGGATTTATCTCAGCAAGTCCACTCGGGGTGGTTGCGTCGCCCACTCCAGTCGCATATTTACTGATGACTGCGCCGCTAGAGGCATCAAGCACATACAAAAAGCCTTTGCCTGGATTGCTACCCGTCAAGTTGTTATAGCCCGAAGTGAGCAGTACTACCCAGGTACCATCTGCTTTTTTGGTTATCACCGGGTTGCCAAACGAGAAGCCTATATCATTATCATCCGATGCATCAAACTCCCATAACAGTACTGGCGAGTTAGGATTGGTAATATCGAGCGCAAAATAACCTTTGCCCCCCGCATTCAATCCACCCACTAATATGGTTTTCCAAACTGCGCTGGCAGCTGATGTGCAATCAGCAGTACAAACATCATTAGCTACCAAGTCACCGTTCACATAATAATTATGTTGATCCTTGTAGTTTTTATCAGCAAGCTTGTACATATTATTAAGCACCATGGTAGGTACAAAAGCCCAGCGCTCTTCGCCACTCACTGCGTCAATCGCATGTACCATCCCATCATTGGCGCCAATATATACCGTACCTGCTCGAGTGCTCTGTGTTTGCTTAAATGAACCTAGAGTACTCACTGTGCCATAACCTGGGTCACTGAAGTTCGCCTTGGGTGCTCCCACAAATATTGGCGTTGAATCAATCAAGTCGCCCAAAGTGGCCTCACGGGCACGATAAATACGAGTATCCGGGGGGCCTGCATTGCTGGCACGATTTTCGTAACCAGTACTGCCCCTTAAATAATTCACTAGCGTGCTACTTGTCATTAAAGATCTTTTCGCTGCCGAGGTCGTAGAAACTTCATCAAAATCTATATTGCCTTGGCTTAAGTTCGCTACCAGGAAAGCATTTTCAAAATTGGCATTGTTACCAGTAGCCGTTAAGTTACCTGCACTAAAATTGCCGAGTGCGCCACTTACATTCATCAATATATTTCGTGTATCCGTAGTGGTGGTTACTTTCGATTGCAAAGTACCAGTACAAGCAGTGGCAATTTCTACCTTACAATCTGTTCCATCTAACACCCCCGGGGCAGAGCAGGTGGCCGGCGTTGCACCTGGGGTTTTGCACACATATTCCGTACTACTGCCGCTGGTAATCGCCTCAACAATACTGGGGGGTGCGCAAGTATCTGCGATCACATTTTCAAGACACCAAGTCGCATCTTCACTTACTTTACCATCCTCGGTATCAACCGTTCTTGATTCAAGATTACCTATCCATTTTTGACTGGTGTAGCTGGCAACATAGGTAAAGTTATCGCCAGAAACCGGGTTTAAGGTACTGGTTGCCGCGGCGGCACCCGCGCCTACTTTTGCCTTAATCGACTGCAACGCCTCGGTTAAGGAACTGGTGAGTTGGCTGGGGCTCTTGGCGCTGAAATAAGTGCCTTGCGCATTAACCGCAGCATGCCATAAATCATCAATGGTTAACTGTGAGTTTTGAACGGGTACCGGCCAGTTACGTGAGCCTTGGGTGAGCTCATAGAAATCTCCCGAAGTAGCCGTTTTATAATCACTACTAAAACTCAGTGTTGCATCCACCCCTAAGCCTAAGGTAAAGGTGGTCATATGTTGTTTTAGGTTGTTATCGGTCGCAGTAACGAATACATTGTCTTCACACACGTCGCCAGTGGTGCTGTTTTCCCTTACGCCGCCGGTGCAATTGCCTAATGCGGTCGTTCTTAGATCAGTGTCGTAGTAATACTTGGCGGCGTCAGCCAGCGTATTACTGCTTGCTGTGGGGCCTTCAAACAGAGGTCTTGGGGTGAGGCCTCCATCCAAATTACCGACAGAAGCGCCCCCCAACCCTGCGACGGTTGAGGCAGTATCCGTATTCCAATAACCATCTGTGGTTAACAGGGAGAAGTTTTGTTGACACGAGTATTGAACTGGGTCAGCACTATTGCCTACCACGCTTCCGCCTTGCCCTGCATAAATACGGCCTACGGTCGTTAATGCAGATCTTAACGGTGTGCCGCCACCAGTGTTTGCAGCAAATAATCTTGCATACCAGCTGGTTTTTTGCGTGTTGCTAAACCGTGCAATCGGCAGGTAGTTGGTACTTGGGCTGTTAATGGTGATAAAACCAACCCGGAAACGCGTATCAATGGTTTTGAAGGCACGACTGGTCGAGGTTTTCATCATCTGCATACGGGTACGATAATAACTGTACCAGTTGGCAAAATTGGTCATCTCCTCATTATAAGTACACGTTGTCCCCGCACAATCGGTTCTTGAAGCCGCTTTTGCATAGGCCAAAGTGGTGGGTACAATATCTACACGGTTAAAAGTATTCACCACAGGCGTACCACCGGCAAATTGAGTGATGGTAGTGGGAATAGTATAGGTTTTAGCGGATACATCGTTCACCCCGCCTGCCACAGCAGCAGTAGTATAGGTGAGATTGCCGCCTGAAGCAGGCGTAATACTAAAGCCACCATGGGTAGCTGTGCCAGTATTGACTGCAGTAATGGTAATCACATTGGTCGTACACGCCACCCCAGTTCCAGCGGTACCAGCACCACAGGTGGCGGTATAGTCATGCGGTGCCGAGATGGTAGTATTAATATTATCTTTGATCGCCCTTGCCATTAGTCTCTGCGTCGCTGCTGAATCTGCATTGCTACCAGTGGTATAGCTGACCGTGCCACTGATAATATTGGTATTGCTTGGGCTCCCCACAGTAATGTTTGAAATGTTCAAAGTAACGTTACAGCTGGCAGAGGTGGCAGGGTTACATCTGGTGGCCGCAGGGCTAGTTGCGCCAGATTGCTTACCGGCACGGCTAATCGTAATGCTGCCAACGGCCCGATTGCCCGGTACGGCTGCCCTAGTTACTGAAGTTGCAGTCACGTTAATAGTGCCCGCAAATGGGCCAGAAGTTACGCGAGTTATGGTAACCTCGTCCCCCGTCGTAGTTGCGATAAAATCGTCCGCAGCCCCACCGGGAACAAAATTATTAATCGCATCACGTATCCTAGTAGCGAGCGTATTGCGCTCTGTGCCACTGGTGGTATTCGTAATGGTTAAATTAGTCGGCACTGGGGTAGCAATAATACGCACCCCATCCACGGTAATATCGGTAATGTTCATGGCAGAAGGGGCGGTGCAAGAGGGTTGGCCTGCCGCGCCGCAACCTGCGGTATCTGCATTGATTTTAATTTTACCCGTCGACTGCGTGCCGTTGGTTAAGCCCGACCATCTGGCAAAAGTATAGGTGGGCGTGGTTTCCAGATATTTAGCTTGGCAGTTGGTGTAGGTAGCATCTGTACACCAAGTTAATTTAGCCGGCACCGGGTGTGTAACAGTAGGCAGGGGGCTCGCGATACAATTCGTCAAGTTTTTATCGGTACAATGCTCGCTCGCTGTTACCGTATAATAAAATGGATAGCCCACGATAGCAAAAGATTGATTGAATGAACTTGATTGGACGCCGGTATTATTTGGAAAGATATATTGGCTATTTTTTTTGCAAACTGCCAAATCGTAACGATTGGCTGGTGTGGTCGTGTTACACCATACAATATCGTCATAACCCTCTGTTAAGCCAGCATTGGGCACCAGCCTTTCAGTAACTGCACTCTGAACACCATAAGCATCCATCGGCACAACCGTCCAGCCGGCTGTATTTGCGCTGGTCATCGATATTCTTTCTGTACCATCTGCGTTCACCCCCGGTGAATAGGTAGTGGCAGGATTGTAGTAAATACCATTGAATTCACTGGTCATAAATGGGGGATGACCATAATTGCAATTTGCAGTAAATAGGCCGGAAGTACCGGTTGTCTTACATTTATTTGCTGCGGTCACATAATCCGGCATAAAGCTCAAATTCATACTTCCAGAGTTATCCAATATATACATGATATTGGGCAATACTTCACCGGTAGTGGAACTCACCAGTGGCGCATTACCAATATCGGTGATTGCCGCATGGCTAACATTTACCGAACAAGCGATTAGCGCTAGGCTACAAAGCTGTAGCAGTTTATTTTTAATCATGTTTTTAACGTGAACTATCATTTTGAGACCTCTAGGGATAATCTTTAACTCTCTATTGTTAATAAATAAATGCTTGTAAATAGCTAAATGTGTTTTTAGGGCCGGCAACTCTTACCGTTGCCCGATACACCACGGCGTCTGAGCCACCTTTTGCATAATCATAACCGCCGCCACCAGCCCCGCCACCCTCGCTTCTTCCGCCTTTGGAATTTGCTGCTGCGTCGCCCGTACCTACCAAACACTGCTGCTCATCAGCAGCGCCTGTTGTACGGCACATACGTTGCAAAATAAATCGGGTTTCATTGCCACTCAAATCACTGATATCTTTTTCCACCAACACGGAGTTTGCGCTGGTCCACGTATTGTTAGCAGTCAAATTGACAGCATCATCCAATACCGCAAAATAGCCATTGGCATTTTGGGTTTCTAAAATAGCGCTATTCTCATTGATATAACGGTAGGCGCGCGCAATGCCTGTTTCTGCGGAGAGAATAGCCGATTGTTTAAACGCTAAATTACCCGCAACCAACACGCCACTATCCACAGAGCGTATTAATGCTGCTGCTGCGAGCGACATTGCCACCAGCGCCACCAGCGCAATGAAGAGTACTAAGCCCTGTTGAGACTTTGCTACGCAGCTATTTTTGTATGTTTTCACTTTGGTTAACCCTTTCTATAGCTGAGGACTGGCCGCCAACACGTTGCGGATTGGAATAATAATTTCGTAAGCACGATAACGGTAATTCGCCCAATCGACCCCCGGTAAATTCACATTCTGGTTGCCCCAAATACATACTCTAGCTGGCCCAACAGCGGTGCCAGAACACGCTTGGCTGACCACATCTCTTTCTAACAAGTTATTTCTTGCAACCAATGCTACGCGCACCGCTTTAACGCGATTGCGTGCGCCAACCGCTAATGTGGCAGCGCCCCAAGTACCGCCGGTTGCATCGACCCACTGATTGACAATCTCACTATTTGCAGTGGCTGAAATACCATATTGCGCTTGTAACGCGACGATTTCGTTGATTACTGGCTGACCATTTTTTCTAAGTTCATTGCCGCTGATGTCAAAAACGCTTTGTCTCACTTGGCCTAAACATGCCAACTTTTTAGGAAATCCAGGAGCAAACATACCTGCGTTTGAGGCAACGGTAATGCTATTGGTGTTCCCCGCGGTATCCAGCCAAGTATTGGTGGAGGTTACTCTGGAACCAACGCATGCGGTATCGCCATTATTGGAATCTCCAACGACTAAAACTACATCGTTTTCACGGCAGCCTAAATTATTTTGTAGCCCAACAAAGTTGGCGCCAGTGGTTGTGTTAATCCTCGTCGGTATCGCGCCACGCGTTGTAGTGCCGTACATCACGGTAATCGTGTCGCTATTCACGCCATCGGTAATGCTAACGGGCGTGATAATATCGACCGGTACGTCAGGCGTTGTTGCATCATTATCTGCATCTACATTCAAAACCGGTGCAGGACTGCACCTTAATGCCGAGTAATTTTGACCGGCCGCCACTGTAGCAGAATCGGCAGCAAGCTGTGCCGTGTAGGCGGATGCTGCTGCTGCAGATAAGGCATCAATCTCAGCTTGTGTCAACCCAGTGTAATCAGCAAAGGTTAATTCTCCAGGCGCGGTACTAACAACGGGCAAAGTACCGCTGACAACGGGCACGCCATAACCGGCAAACTGCAACTCACGCTGAATCATATAGAGCCCAATACTGCCATTAGTTTGTGCATCTGCTACCCCTGTGGTGGTGCGTTTGCTGCCTTCAAACGAGGCAAATGTTTGCATAATCACTAAAGTGGCAATTAAACCTATTACCAAGCCTACCATCACTTCTACTAAAGTGAACCCTGCTTGACTCACGAGGTTAGTTTTTTTAAGTCCAAGTTTTTTAAGATGAGTGCGCATTAAATGGGTTCTCTCGCCATAAAAATTGAAGTGACTGCCTGATAGTTATGTTGATCTTCCCCTGGCACTTGCCAAGTCACTACAAATTGCAGACGGCCTTGCGTAATGGGCGTAATACTTAAGGTGCCATTTGGCAAAGTAACCACCGGGATACCTGCAACGCCACCAAGCGCAACTGGGTTAATCAACATTTCCCCCATACGCTGTTGCACAATATAACTCGCCTCAGCCCGATAGGTTGCATCGGCGGTATTCTTCATCATCGCACCCTGCAGACCAGAAATCGCTAGAATGCCAAATGAGAAAATAAGTATGGCGATTAACGCCTCCAGTAAAACAGCGCCTTGCTGCAATTTGATGTTCGTTATCGGTTTCTTCATCATGGTTGTCTCAGCTTCAATTAGCATCTGCGAGGATCTGCAACACCGGTACTGGGATCGCACATACGCACATTGCCGCCAGCGCCAATCGTCACATTTAAATCTCTACTCTCTGCTGCATCCATGCCGGTAAAATCAACCGCTACTTGTGTTAACTGGCCGGCAGCGTTAGATTTAACCCCTAAATTAGTGAACACCACATCTGTGGCACCCCCAGGGGTCGCGGTGACTGCAATATCGGCTGAGCTTCCATCGGTATTGGGGCGCGATTCAATAAGACCAGCAGCTAGGTCAGCACAGTTTGCCGGAGTCACACACTGCACTGTCCATGCAGAATTTGCTCCTAAGGTAAATCTTACTGGTGTATTGCGTTTTAACGCTTCTGCACGCGCTCTTGAAAGCCCACTCTGGAGTGACTCAGCCGCTGTACGGATTTGCGTGTTTTGAATCCATGCACGATAACTGGATGCCCCCGAAGCAGCCAAAACGGCAATCACTGCCATTGCTACTATCACCTCGATGAGTGAAAAGCCAAATTGTTTGATGGAGTATGACATTAACAAGCAGCTCCGCCTTTGGTCACCCAACAGTTGCCACCACCACCATCTGCGGTGGTTGAAGTTCTGGTATTATCTTGATCGATAGTATAGCTATAGGCCGCCATATCACCTGCGCCAGTAGCCGCCAAGGTGTAAGTAGTAGCGGTTGGGGCTGCTGAACAAGCAAAGCCAAAGAAAGCTAGGTTTGTTCCAGCGGGTGCGCCACAAGGCCCTCCTAGATAAGTGCGGTTATCCTGAAAGAACTGCTCCATTCTGATACGCATGTCTGCCAAAGCTCCAGTAGCCTCTGTCGCGCGCGCGCGCCTGACATAATCGGTATAAGCCGGAAGCGCGATTGACGCTAAAATACCAATAATGACGACTACAATCATGATTTCTATCAGTGTAAATCCCTTTTGCATGCCTTTTTTTATCTTCATTGTAATGCCCTCTTTTTTGCTTGATTGAATCATGCCAAAGCCATAATAGTGATGTCCAGCAGTATCCGATAATCGGCGATTTTTACAGAACAAGCGGTAACCAGCTGATGCTGTTCTGCCTTATGGCACATTAATGATAAAATATTCTCTTAACAATTAACCAAAGACAAAAGCCAAATGCCTAACCCTATTTTGACGATTTTTATGCTATGCAGCTGTTTGGTTTTGGCTGGCTGCGGGACAAAAGGTCCCCTCTATATACCTGAGCAGCGCTATCCGCAAAAAACCCAAGAGCAGACGCCTGCGCCACAAGAGAATCCATCCAGTCAACCCACTAAAGAATCACCGTGAACTTTTTTGCATTAAAAAATGGCGAGCTGCACGTCGAAAACCTGGCCTTAACCCAAATTGCTGCCGAATTTGGTACACCGTGCTATGTGTATTCCAAACAAGCATTGTTGCATGCGTTCAACAGTTTTGAGGCGGGATTAAGCAACACAAACCACTTGGTTTGCTTTGCAGTAAAAGCCAACCCAAACCTAGCCATTTTGAATGTGTTTGCCAAACTCGGTGCTGGGTTCGATATTGTGTCGGGCGGCGAGTTAGCGCGCGTATTAGCCGCGGGAGGTGACCCGCAAAAAATTGTGTTTTCTGGCGTGGGTAAAACTGCCGATGAAATGCGTGCAGCCTTGTACGCAGGTATTTTTTGCTTCAATGTGGAATCGGCGAGTGAGCTGATTAAGCTTAATAAAGTCGCCGGTGAATTGGGTAAAATCGCGCCGGTTTCACTGCGAGTTAACCCGAATGTAGACGCGAAAACGCACCCCTATATTTCGACAGGCTTAAAAAATAACAAGTTTGGTGTGGCGTTTCAAGACGCGCTTGCGGTTTACAGGCAGGCTGCGGCAATGCCAAATATCGCTGTACATGGGGTGGATTGTCATATTGGCTCACAAATTACGGAGATTTCACCCTTTATCGATGCGCTTGAGCGTATTGTAAGCTTAGTAGATACGCTGGAAGCGAGTGGCATTCCTATTTCGCATATCGATGTGGGTGGCGGCATCGGCATTACCTACAGTGATGAAACGCCGCCCGCATTTAATCATTATGCTCAGGCGATTTTGCAACCATTGGGCAATCGAAATGTAAAGTTGTTGTTTGAGCCAGGGCGTGCGCTGGTAGGAAACGCTGGCGTTTTGCTCACCAAAGTAGAATACCTGAAAAATACAGAAAGCAAAAATTTTGCGATTGTAGACGCCGCCATGAATGACCTGATGCGCCCTGCCCTATATGACGCTTATCATGACATTGTTGCGGTTAATCCACGCGGCGGGCATAGCATACATTATGAAATTGTTGGGCCTGTGTGCGAAAGCGGTGATTTTTTGGGTCATGATCGTAGCCTCAATCTGCAGGAGGGTGATTTACTGGCGATTAAATCTGCCGGCGCTTATGGCATGAGCATGTCCAGCAATTACAATACACGTCCGCGCGCAGCAGAAATTATGGCGGATGGTGACAAAGCTTTAGTGATTAGGCAGCGTGAAAAAGTGGCTGATTTATTCAAATTAGAGACCATGCTACCTTAAGTTTTGATTCGCATAAAATAGTTGCAGAATTGAATGCTTAGGGGTAAATTAACGCTAAGAGGAAACCTCTTACAAACTATTATAAATAAAGCTCAGGGAGATCTATAATGAATAAGTTTTTGCTTGCTTTGTTAACGATGTTATTCGTAGTTGGATGTGCATCTTCTGGTGGCACGAGTGCTGCAGATGATAATGGTGGTTTACCAGAAATTGCCGCTTATGAAGATGAAGCCTATGAAGCATTACCGGATGATGTTCCTGCTGACGCATCTTAAAAATTAGATAGTGCATCAAAAAAGCGAAGTGCACACTTCGCTTTTTTTACGTCTTCATTTTATTTAATCAAAAACAACCGTCTTATTCGCATAGGGCAAAATACGATTATCGATATGCCAGCGCACTGCGCGCGACAATACCACACGTTCCAAATCTCGGCCTTTTTGAATCAGGTCTTCCACTTGATCGCGATGAGAAATACGCGCAATATCCTGCTCGATAATCGGGCCCTCATCCAGCACTTCGGTTACATAATGGGCGGTTGCACCAATCAACTTAACACCACGCTCAAATGCACGGTGATAGGGTTTTGCGCCAATAAAGGCGGGCAGGAAAGAATGGTGAATATTAATAATGCGTTGCGGGTAGCGTGCAACAAAATCTGATGACAATATTTGCATGTAGCGCGCCAGCACAATAAGATCGATTTTATAATCCTCAAATAACTGAAATTGCGCTGCTTCGGCCTGCTGTTTGTTATCCTTATTCACCACCATAGAATGAAAATCAATGTCGTAAAATTTTGCTAACGACTCGGTGTCACGATGGTTGCTAATAATGAGTGGAATCTCGCATGCCAATTCCCCATTTTTATAACGATGCAATAAATCTGCCAAACAATGGTCGTACTGCGACACCATAATAGCAACACGCGCTTTGTGCTGAGAAAGGTTTAGCTGCCACCGCATATTAAATTGACTGGCAATTGGCTTAAAAGCAGCTTCAAAAGCGGTTGTTTCAATATTAAACCCGGCTAAATCCCACTCTACGCGCATTAGAAACAGATTATTTTCTGCCTCTTGATGCTGGTCTGCGTGTAAAATATTAGCATTATGCTGATATAGAAAATCAGCAATGCTTGCTACAATGCCGCGTGTATCTGGGCAGGTAATTAACAGTGTTGCAGTGTTTTTCATGGCATATTTTGAATATGTTAAATTTGCCGTGATTATACCTGATGCGTCAAACTGCATAAATAAGACGCAAGATAAAACCTAGTGAAAAAAATAACGATTTGATGATGATGCAAAAAAGAAACTCACCACAAACAGAGATTGTGCTCGCTAATCCTCGTGGTTTCTGCGCCGGGGTAGATCGCGCCATTATTATTGTTGAGCAAGCGCTTCAAAAATTTGGCGCCCCCATTTACGTGCGTAATGAAGTGGTACATAACAAGTTTGTGGTGGATAAATTACGTGAAAAAGGCGCTATTTTTGTGAACGAGCTGGATAAAATTCCTTCGGGTAGCACAGTCATTTTTAGTGCACATGGCGTTTCTAAAGCTATTAGAAGCGAGGCGGAATCGCGTGGTTTAATTGCGTTTGATGCCACGTGCCCGCTGGTGACCAAAGTTCATATTGAAGTGGCAAAAATGCGTAAAGCTGAGATGGAAATTATTATGATTGGTCACAAAGGACATCCAGAAGTTGAGGGAACCATGGGGCAAAGTGAGCAGGGCATGTACTTGGTTGAAACAGCAGAAGATGTTAACAAATTAGTGGTAAAAAATGCCGATAAACTGGCTTTTGTTACACAGACCACTCTATCGATGGATGATGCAGCACGTGTGATAGAGGCACTGCAAAGCAGATTCCCTAATATCCATGCACCGAAGAGCGACGATATTTGCTATGCCACGCAGAATAGACAAGATGCGGTAAAAATGATGGCAAAGGATTGTGATTTGGTTATTGTTGTGGGCTCACCTAATAGCTCGAATTCAAACAGATTAAGAGAAGTTGCGCAAAATCAGGGCGTTGAAGCTTATATGGTGGACAACGCCAGCTTTATTAAGCCCGAGTGGTTGACTGGTAAACGTAAAATAGGGGTTTCTGCGGGCGCTTCAGCACCAGAAATCTTAGTATTGGAAGTGATTACCGCCTTACAGCAGTTAGGTGCCAATGAAGTTACCGAACTGCAAGGCATCGTGGAAAGCGTTGTTTTTCAATTGCCCAAAAACTTAACTTCTGCCATAAAAAAATCTAATGCAGTGGAATCAATCTAACTGTACTTCATCTAATTCTCAATGAATCTGAGTATTGTTATTAAGCACATGGAATCCGTTAAAACCCCTATTTCTGCACTGGTATTGATTCATACGGAAGATTTGCAAGTGCTCCTGATGGAGCGTACGGATAAAGCTGGGTTTTGGCAATCGGTAACCGGCAGTGTAGAAGCGGATGAGACTCCGGCGCAAGCAGCCATACGCGAGGTGTTCGAGGAAACTGGCTTGGATGCTTTGCAATACGATTTTCAAGATTGGCAGGCAAGTAACGTGTATGAAATTTATCCGCATTGGCGGCACCGCTATGCACCGGGTGTTGTCGAAAATACAGAACATTTATTTGGCTTAACATTGCCTAAAAAATTGCCGGTTAAGCTTGCTGTAGATGAACATCTACGTTATGAGTGGGTAGATTGGCGTGCAGCAGCGACACGTGTGTTTTCATGGACCAATATAGACGCCCTTAAAAGATTAGGTGAGCGTCACCATTTAAAGTTGTAGAATTAACTCATTCGATATTAAATTGACGCCATGCAAGCCATTAAAGCACAACCCATCAAATTTGAACGATATCAGGCTTCCGCTGATGAGGATTGCCAGGCACGTATTTTGGCAGCTCGTGCCAAGCTTGGTAAGCGCTTGGTGATTTTAGGTCATCATTATCAGCACGAAAGCGTGTATCGCCATGCCGATTTTACTGGCGATTCGCTCAAGCTTTCGCGCTACACCGAGAATCTAGATGCTGAATTTATCGTGTTCTTGGGTGTGCATTTTATGGCTGAAGTGGCTGATATTCTGAGCCGTCCTGAGCAGATTGTCGTTTTGCCAGACTTGGCTGCGGGTTGCTCCATGGCGGATATGGCAAACTTGGCTAAAGTCGAACGTAGCTATCGTGAACTCAGCAAGGTATTGAATTTTGACGAGACCATCACCCCAGTCACTTATATTAACTCGGCAGCTGATTTGAAGGCGTTTTGTGGTGAACACGGCGGCATTGTATGCACCAGCACCAATGCCCCCAAAATATTGGAATGGAGTTTTAAGCAGCGGGATAAAGTATTATTCTTCCCCGACCAAAATCTGGGTCGTTGGAGTGGTTATAAAATGGGGATATCCCTTGAGCAAATGCCGGTGTGGGATCCGGATCAGCCACTGGGTGGCTTAACCGTTGAGCAAATCCAAAACGCTAAGATTTTATTGTGGAAGGGTCATTGTGCAGTACATCAAATGTTCCGGCTGCAGAACATTGAGCATTTTAGAAAACTTCATCCTGACGGCAAAGTGATTTCGCACCCAGAAGCCCCATTTGAAGTGTGCCTAAACTCAGATTTTGTTGGCTCTACCGAATACATCTTACGTACTGTCACCGAAGCCGCGCCAAACAGTAAATGGCTGGTAGGGACCGAACTTAATTTAGTCACCCGCCTTGCTGAGCAAATGAAACCGCAAGGTAAGCAGGTGCAATTTATGAGTCATGTCGTATGTGAATGTTCGACCATGGCGCGTATCGACCCACAGCATTTGGCATGGTGTTTGGAGAACTTGGCTGCCGGTAACATTGTGAACCAAATTAAAGTACCTAAGCATGAAGCTGGTTTGGCCAAGCTGACTTTAGACCGCATGCTTACAGCCTCTTAATGGTTTGTCCACTCTGTCAAACCAGTCCTCATACTATTCTTTGGCAAGACGATTCTTGTCGGATAGTTTTACTCAACGACCCAGATTATCCTGGCTATTGTCGCGTGGAACTGATCGCGCATGTAAAAGAAATGACGGATTTGCCATCTGGTCAAAGATTAAGGCTGATGCAGATTGTATTTGCGATGGAAAGTGTTTTGAGAGATGTGCTGAACCCCGATAAAATCAACCTCGCCAGCTTGGGGAATAAAACGCCACACCTGCATTGGCATATTATTCCTCGCTATGAAAATGACAAACATTTCCCGAACGCACACTGGGGCGAGGCCGTGCGTAAAGCCCACCCCAAGTCTGTTAGCAGCAAACAAATCGAATTGCTAAAATTAGCGATTCATCAGCATTTAAACAACTAGTCGATTGACGACTTTACCGCCTAATAAATGGCTTTCGATGATTTCATCGATGTCTTCAGAATCTAAAAAGGTATACCAAATAGCTTGCGGGTAAACCACCAGTAACGGGCCTTCGCTGCAACGGTCAAAGCATCCAGCGCGGTTAATTCTTACTTTATCCATTCCATTTAACCCTAGTTTTTTCACGCGCGCTTTCATGTGCTCAAACGCCGCTTCTGCGCCTTTATCCATGCAACAAGCTTCCCCGTTTTCGCGCTGATTGAGACAAAAAAACACATGGTATTGATAATAAGGATTGCTCATAGGCTTTGTTGATTGGAATTTGTTGGGTTTCTTAAACTTAGCCAGTATGTATTAAGGGTTGAATCCAAAGTGATTAGATATTTTCCATCCTGATATTGCATAGGCACTTGCTGCTCTTTTTGTGACGAATTTTGCTTAAACAGCTTTAAACCTTTGGCCGCTTTAACGCTTAAACGCCCCTCAACAGGCTCTGATAAAAATGGTAACTTATTATCAGCAGAAGCCACTGAGCGCGCTGCTAAACTAATCATGATATTAGTTGAGCCATTAATCGGCGCGGTATCTAAACTTTGCACAATAACAACAACATTTGATGTTTTACTCGTCCATTCAATATCATTCAAACTGATTTTTTTGTCCACTACATTGCCGACTATAGCTTGGGTTTTACTCGTATTAATCGTCATATTACCTTGCTGCCAATCACGCGCAAAATCATCATTTTTAACGCTATTTGTGTTTGGCTTAATCAATGTCTGGTTTGGGTTTTTGAATACGTTTGCATTCACTGGCAAGGTTGATTTTTTAAGCCATGGCAATGCCTGATGAGCAGGCATAGCAATTTGCAATTTGCCCAACTCAATTGCGGTACGGATAAAAACTGAATTTGCAGGCGTTACTTCTTGATTAAAAAAAGCGTCGTCCAGTGTAAGTACATAGGTGCTAGTAGCTTCTTTCACATCGCCGCGCCGATACATTAGCGCCGCCGCAGGCATGGTTGCCATGATGCTTGGGTCGTACATCGAATCCCAATTGGAGGCACGCGTCCATGCTTGTGGTGCTTGTGCGACTGATTGTGAATAGGCATAAAGCATCAACGCATCCCAACCTTGAAAGCTTGATTGTGTTGCCACATACATGGGCAATACCTGCCTATCTTCTGTAGGAAACGGATCTGCGTTCCATTCGGTAACGCTCATGGGCTTACCTACCACCTGTGCCGCTGCAAGCCAATGAATCAAGTGATCCGTATGAAGTGGATTAGCTTTTAACGCACCTGCACCTCCGTAGGCATGAGCATCAATAATGTCGCCACTTGTCAGTGCTGGCAAAACACTTAAAGCGCTGTCTCCCCAAAAACTGGTGGTGGCAATGGGCACTTTTAGATGAATCCCTCGCAAGTGCGAGATCATCTTTGCATTGAACTGATACTCCAAATCGTTCAAAAATACCTTGGATGCGCCATGCTCCCATGACCGCCAGACTTTATCTTTGTCTAATCCGTGTTTGTTAGCAAAACTTTCTGCCAACTTCATGTAGCGCGCAGAGTGCGCTTTTACCCCCTTATTTGGTAATAGCGCGTTGCCAAAATGATGGGGCAGGTCGTTTTCATTGGTAAGTAACACTGCCATAATCGCAGGCTCTTCGGTATACAGTTTTCCTGTATAAGCGTTACGATGCGTCAGATATGCTGCATTAAATGCTTGCATGGCTTTTTGCATGGATTCATTAACGTAGTTATACCCCTTAAGATCAGCTTCTGGCGTACCTTTGCTAATCTCGGCAAAATCTGTAATGCCATCCCCTTTTCTAAAAGCGCGTTGCACGTGTAAGTCTAACCAAACGTATATCCCCTCCTCTTTTAGGCATTTAACCCACCAATCTAGCTGATCAATTGCAGCAATGCTTATCGTTTTCGTATTATTTGCAGCATCGGTTTCAAACAAATTAGGCGTTACCCAAGGAGAGTCCATGTGATGAATTCTCACTAAATTAAACCCCATTTCAGAAAGTTTTTTTGCTTGCTGTTTAATGTTTTCTTTTGATGTATTAAACACGGTATAGGCCACGATATTCACACCCCAGAACTTGGCTACAGTGCCATCTTCAAACACCAGTTGTTCGCCTTTAGCCTTGATAAATCCACGCTTGCCGGCGGGCTTTTCCTCAGCGTTCAAAAATGAAAGATTAACCGGTGAAGTCTCCCAATCAAGAATATTAGGTTGCCATTGGCTAGTATTAACTGTATTTTTAATTGCCTCGTTGCTCTTCTGCGCTTCGGCCAAACAAAAATAACTAAGGGAAAGCAATATTGGCAATAAAGCAATACGCCTATACTGCTGAAATAATTGAATACCGGCTTGTATCAACTTATTCAGCCCCCACAGTTGCCAGCATGTCTTCTTGAGTAAATGTCCACGTTCTGGTAATGCCCAAAATATCGGTATTTTTCTTCATCTCCTCAGGAAAAACAGCAAACGGCGCAGCCAAATTCACAATATTTTTTGCTGCTTCATCCAGTATGGGAGAGCCCGAGCTCTTGTTAATCTCAATCAACTCTACCGACCCATCCGACTTAATCGATACCGTCATTCGCAGTTGACCATATATTTTTTGTTCTCGCGCCGTCGATGGATAGTTCAAATTACCTATGCGCTCAACCTTTTGACGCCAAGCTTCAAGATACATTGCATCACTTGCTTCTTTGGTACGTGCACCGATAAAACGACGTTTAGGACGCTTTTGATATTCGTCTTGTTGTTTGGCAATTTGCGCCTCGAGCCTATCCATCTCAATACTCGCCGCAATTAAATCTGCACGATTTAGCGATTTCGCTGCAGCTTTTTGTTCGCCTTGCTCAGGTTCCGTAGAGGTGACATCTTGCGTTGGATTTGAATTCGCTTGATGACTAGATTTGATTTGCGTAAGCAATTCCTGTGCTTGCTTTTCCAACTCGGCCACGCGTTTTTGTTCACGCGCTTCTTTTGCCTGTAGCTTGGCAGATTTAGCTGCGCTACGCGCCTCACTACTTGGTTTTAATTTAATCTCGGTGGTTTTTTGTCTGGGCGCCGGTAGTGCAGTTTTCAATTTTCGATCTGCCTCAGTATTGCCGCCACGATCTAAATTCGCTTGCGCTAACAACTCGGCTTTATCCGGTGCATTCTTAGTTTTAGCGTTCACCAACACCACTTCTAGGGTGGGTAGCCGTTCTGCGAATTTTTTGAGTTCTGGCTCAAATTTCACCGCCAACAACGCTGCGTGAATCAAGACTGACACCCATAATGCAATCGCAATTGCACTCATGGTTTGCAATTGATTGGTTAGTTTAGCGATTGCACTCATGCCAAACCATCAAGAATTTTTTGGTGTACTCCACCAAATCCTCCGTTGCTCATCACCAAAACATGGTCGCCTGCTTTTGCCGTTTTTGCAATAGCTGAGACTAAATTTTCTAAATCATTGAATGTTTGTGATTTAGCTTGAATCGGCTTTAGCGCTTGCTCTGCATTCCAGCCTAAATTTGCGCCATAACAGAATACCAAATCCGCATCGACCAAACTGGCTGGTAATGCCTCTTTCATGACCCCCAGTTTCATGGTGTTAGAACGTGGTTCCAGCACCGCTAAAATTCTCGCCTTGCCTACTTTTGCACGCAAACCCGCCACGGTAGTCGCGATTGCCGTTGGGTGGTGCGCAAAATCATCATATACGGTGATATTGTTCGCTACCCCACGAATCTCCATACGACGCTTTACATTTCTAAATGCGCCTAAAGCAGCGATGCTCTGCTTCACTGACACCCCTACATGGCGTGCTGCAGCAATACTAGCTAGCGCATTCATGCGGTTATGCTCACCTAGCAAATCCCAAGTCACTCTACCCTGATTTTTATCGGTAAAAATTACTTCAAAACTGCCATCGCCCTGTGCGCTGGCCGCCTGCCAATGAGTGGTATCCCCAAAGGTTTCTATTGGTGTCCAGCAACCCGTACCAATCACACGTTTTAGGCTTGCTTCCATCCCATTGCATACTATCAAACCATTTTGCGGCACCGTGCGCACCAGATGATGAAATTGTTTTTCAATGGCAGCCAAATCGTCAAAAATATCGGCATGATCAAATTCCAGATTGTTCAAAATAGTGGTGCGCGGGCGGTAATGCACAAATTTGGAACGTTTGTCGAAAAAAGCGGTGTCGTACTCATCTGCTTCGATGACAAAGAACGGAGAAATACTATTGTTATCTTGACTTGGTCTACCTGGTAAACGCGCCGAAACTGCGAAGTTTTCTGGTACGCCCCCTATTAAAAAACCTGGGGAAAGGCCTGCATATTCTAATATCCAGGCCAACATGGATGAAGTAGTGGTTTTACCATGTGTGCCTGCCACAGCCAGCACCCATTTGCTTTGTAATACATTTTCAGCCAACCACTGCGGACCGGAAATATAGGGTAAGCCGCCATTCAAAATTTCTTCCATCAATGGATTGCCGCGTGTGACCACGTTGCCAATCACATAAATATCCGGATTGAGTTTGGTTTGCTCAGGTGAAAACCCTTCAATCAACGTAATCCCTTGCGCTGCTAACTGAGTGCTCATGGGCGGATAAACATTGGCATCGCAGCCCGTGACCCTAAACCCTGCCTGCTTGGCAAGCACTGCAATGCCTCCCATAAATGTGCCGCAAATACCTAAAATATGGATATGTTTCATACTTAAGCAATCCCTTAACTTAAATTCGGCGCCAGCCAGCGCTCTAAATACTCTTTGGGTAGATTGCGACGTTTAGCCATATCCAACAACTGATCTTCGCCAATTTTATCTACGCTGAAATATTTGGCTTCCTGATGTGCAAAATAAAAGCCCGATACAGCAGCTGCGGGCAACATCGCGAATGACTCCGTCAGCGTCATGCCGATTTCATCGCATTGTAACCATTGAAACATATCAGCTTTAACAGTGTGATCTGGGCAAGCAGGGTAGCCAGGCGCTGGGCGGATACCTCGATATTGCTCTTTAATTAGTGCATCCACTTCCAACTTTTCATCAACAACATAGCCCCATAAATCTGTACGCACGCGCTCATGCATGTATTCCGCAAAAGCTTCTGCAAGCCTATCGGCAAGTGCTTTGAACATAATGCCGCTGTAGTCATCGTTAGCATCAACAAAACGTTTCTCAATTTTTTCTACTCCTAACCCTGCGGTTACTGCGAACAAACCAATGTAGTCATCCTTGCCTTTAGGCGCAATAAAGTCGCTTAAACACTGATTGGGGCGTGGCACACCATCTATCACAGGCTTAACCGATTGCTGACGCAGCCCATAGTAGGTAAAGGCAACTTGGTCACGCATTTCATCTGTGTAGATCTCAATGTCGTCATCATTTACTGTGTTGGCAGGCATCAGCGCAACCACGCCATTTGCAGTGAGCCAACGCCCTTCAATGATTTTTTTCAGCATGGCTTGCGCCTCGGCAAACACCTTAGTTGCGGCTTCACCCACCACTTTGTCACCCAAAATTGCAGGGTAGCTACCTGCCAAATCCCAAGTTTGAAAAAATGGCGACCAGTCAATATACTGCGCGATTAAATTCAAATCGATATTCTTAAACACGCGCCGACCAATAAATTTAGGTTTTACCAGCATGTTTTCACCTGAAAAATCTAGTTTGACTTTATTGGAGCGCGCTTCAGCAATAGTGAGTAAGGGCACCCCTTTTTTGTTAGCATGCTGGAAGCGAGCTTTTTCGTAATCAGCCTGAATCTCTGCCAGATAAGCACCTCGCGTTTCGGGCGTCAGCAGATTTTGCATAATCGAAACCGAACGTGAGGCATCTGGCACATACACCACAGGGCCATCATAATGTGGGGCGATTTTTACTGCTGTATGCGCGCGCGACGTAGTTGCACCACCGATGAGGAGTGGCATTTTTTGCTCACTAAAATAAGGGTCGCGCTGCATTTCGCGTGCTAAGTGCGCCATTTCTTCTAATGATGGCGTGATTAAGCCTGAAAGACCGATAATATCCGCACCCTCTCGTTTGGCCATAGCTAAAATCTCCGTTGCAGGAACCATCACTCCCATGTTGACGACTTCAAAATTATTACACTGCAACACCACCGAGACGATATTTTTGCCAATATCATGCACATCGCCTTTTACCGTAGCAATAACCATTTTGCCTTTGGGTTTTGCTACAACACCTGTAAGGGCTTGCTCTGCCGCTTTTTCTGCTTCGATAAAAGGAATTAAATGCGCCACTGCGGATTTCATCACGCGGGCAGATTTCACCACTTGAGGCAAAAACATTTTGCCTTGGCCAAACAAATCGCCAACCACATTCATACCATCCATCAGCGGACCTTCAATCACGTGAATGGGTCTGCCGCCTTTTGCCATCATCTCTTGTCTTACTTGTTCCGTATCTTCCACAATAAATTCTGTGATGCCATGCACTAATGCATATTCAAGACGCTTGTTCACATTTACCGGATTTTCTGAGGTACCACGCCAAGCTAGTGTGGCTTCCTGTTTCTTGCCTCCCGCTACCAGCGTACCGGCAAACTCAATCATGCGTTCAGTGGCATCTGGCCTACGGTTAAGCACCACATCTTCTACGCGTTCTTTCAGTTCTGGCGCCAAGTCATCGTAAACACCCATCATGCCAGCGTTGACAATCCCCATGGTCATGCCCGCTTTGATTGCATGATAGAGGAAAACAGTGTGAATTGCTTCGCGCGCAGGATTATTACCGCGAAAGCTAAAACTTACATTGGAAACACCGCCCGAAATTTTGGCCTGCGGTAAATTCTGCTTAATCCAGCTTGTGGCTTCGGTAAAATCGACCGCATAGTTATTATGCTCTTCTATACCGGTCGCAATCGCAAAAATATTGGGATCAAAAATAATATCCTCTGGCGGAAAGTCCACTTTTTCTACCAATAAATCGTAGGCACGCTTACAAATTTCGGTTTTACGCTCAAAGGTATCGGCTTGGCCTTTTTCATCAAACGCCATCACAATGACTGCGGCACCATAGCGGCGGCAAAGCTCAGCCTGACGTAAAAATTCCGCTTCGCCCTCTTTCATCGAAATCGAATTGACGATAGATTTGCCTTGTACACACTTCAAGCCAGCCTCAATCACGCTCCATTTACTGGAGTCGATCATAATAGGGACGCGTGCAATATCTGGCTCGCTCGCAATCAAGTTCAAAAAATGTGTCATGGCTTTTACTGCATCCAACATGCCTTCATCCATGTTGATGTCAATCACCTGCGCGCCATTCTCTACCTGTTGCCGCGCCACACTGAGCGCTTCTTCGTATTGTTCGTTGATAATCAACCGCGCAAATGCTTTACTGCCGGTAACATTAGTACGCTCCCCTACATTCACAAATAATGAGCTTTCATCCACGATAAAGGGCTCTAACCCTGAGAGGCGCATCGTTGTTGCAATTTGCGGCACTTGGCGCGGTGGAATATTTTTAATCTCATCATAAATCGCATTAATATGTGCAGGAGTCGTGCCACAACAGCCGCCTGCAATATTAATAAAGCCTGCTTCGGCGAACTCTTTCACTAGGCTTGAGGTATCGGCTGGTTTTTCATCAAAACCTGTGTCTGACATTGGATTTGGCAAGCCTGCGTTGGGATAAATACACACAAACGTATTGGCGATTTTGGAAAGCTCTTCGGCATATGGTCGCATTAAAGTTGCCCCTAAAGCACAATTCAACCCAATAGTGAGCGGTTTGGCATGACGTACGGAATGCCAAAATGCAGGTACGGTTTGACCTGACAAAATACGTCCGGAAGCGTCTGTTACTGTGCCAGATATCATAATAGGCAAACGAAAACCAAGCTCTTCAAAAAAAGTTTCAATCGCAAATAACGCCGCCTTACAATTGAGCGTGTCGAATATGGTTTCCACCATCAGAATATCAGCGCCGCCTTCGACCAAGGCGCGAGCTTGTTCCAAGTAAGCACTTACTAGCTGGTCGAAACTTACATTACGGGCAGCGGGATCATTCACATCAGGGGAAATACTCGCGGTTTTTGGTGTTGGTCCAAGCGCACCTGCCACAAAGCGCGGCTTATCTGGCGTGCTGTATTTATCACACGCGGCCCTAGCGAGTTTGGCAGCCTGCACATTCATTTCAACTACCAGATGCGCCATGTGATAATCGTCTTGTGCCACGCTGGTTGCACCGAAACTATTGGTTTCAATAATATCGGCACCGGCAACCAAATATTTTTCATGAATTTCCTGAATAATTTGTGGCTGCGTGAGTGTCAGCAGTTCGTTATTGCCTTTGACGAACAACTCTCGCTGACCTGCCGGCGCAGCAAATTCTTTGAAACGCTCGCCACGATAATCCGTTTCTGTGAGTTTGTACTGTTGAATCATCGTACCCATCGCACCATCCAAAATAAGGATGCGCTGCTTAAGCAGTTCGCGAAGTTTAATTTCGGGTGTTGATAGGGTAGTTTGACTCATGAAAAATGCAGTATTAAATAGTGCATCATTTTATCATGCAATATAATGCAGACTAAGCATCACCGCGCCTATATTGAACGGCCTCTGCAATGTGAACGGGTTTAATATCTATGCCCCCGGCAACATCTGCAATTGTTCTGGCAACTTTTAAAATGCGGTGATAAGCGCGTGCAGACAAATTAAGTCGTGAAATAGCAGTTTTAAGTAGTGTTAAACCTGCTTCATCTGCTTGGCAATATTGTTCAATTTCTTTGGTACCTAATGCGTTATTAGGTTTGCCTTGACGTTGCATTTGCAAGAAACGTGCCTCTTCGACTCGCGCTCGAATCACCATGCTATTTTCCCCACCACTTGCGGTGGTGAGTTCCTGCTCTTTTAGCGCAGGCACCTCAATATGTAAATCGATACGATCTAACAAAGGTCCTGAAATTTTGGCACGATAACGTGCTACGTTATCTGGCGTGCAGCGGCATTTGTTATTAAAATGCCCTAAATATCCACATGGGCAGGGGTTCATGGCAGCAATGAGCTGAAATTGTGCTGGGAAATCCGCTTGCCGTGCAGCGCGCGAGATCGTGATGTGTCCGCTTTCCAGCGGCTCGCGTAATACTTCTAACACTTTTCTATCAAATTCTGGCAGTTCGTCTAAAAACAATACCCCATGATGCGCCAAGCTAATCTCGCCAGGGCGCGGAATACCGCCACCGCCCACTAGTGCTACGCCAGAAGCCGTATGATGCGGCGCACGATACGGTCTGCGTTTCCAGTGCTCCAACTTAAAACCGCTATTAAGCGATTGTATGGCAGCTGATTCTAAAGCCTCGGGCTCTGTCATGCTGGGCAAAATACCCGCAAAACGTGATGCAAGCATACTTTTACCCGTGCCCGGCGGACCGCTCATTAGTACGCTGTGACCGCCGGCGGCGGCAATTTCCAACGCACGTTTGGCTTGGCTTTGCCCTTTTACATCTTCAAAATCCGCATAAGCTAATGGCGTAAACTCTGTTGCAGATTGGAATTTGCTAAGCTGGGTCCGCCCGCTCAAGTGAGCACAAACCTCTAGTAATGAATTTGCGGGATAAATAAGTGCATCTT
>JBQTJZ010000171.1:0-4756 GCA_052386615.1 Methylophilaceae bacterium | reverse complement strand
CTCCAGCGTGTTACACAGTGAAAATCTGATACATCAATAATTTGTGGTAATGTCTGATAAGCGTCCCAATCCAAAGTCATTTCATGCTCAACCAAGCCATAAATACGTAATGTCCAGTTAGTTTTGTTAATATCCGGCAGAATGCCTAAATCGAGAATGGGGAAATTTTTCACTTCCGTCTGGCCAGCAGGCACGCGAATGTCAGCATTAATTTTGCCAGGGCTATTGCCCTTTTTTGCAATAGCAATCTTGCCTGCAATCAGCTTTTTCCAATCTGGCACAACATCTCCTCTCGGCTTTGTCTCCGCTGTTCAGCCTTTTTTTAGCTTGCAGGCTTTTTAAAACTATCGATTAATAAAAGCGCAACGCCCACGCAAATCGCGCTATCGGCCACATTAAAAGCGGGCCAAGCGTAGGTTTGATAATGGAAAAGCAAAAAATCCACCACATAACCTAGGGTTAGCCTGTCATACAAATTGCCAATTGCGCCACCTAAAACTAAGGCCAAGCCAAGGCAAAAAAGTTTTTGGGTTTGATGTTTTTTAAGTAAATAAGTGATGACAACCACCGCAACAATTGAAATGCCGCTAAAAAACCATTTCTGCCAACCGCCGGCATCCGCCAAAAAACTAAACGCGGCACCTTCGTTATGAAACCGCACCAGCTCAAAAAAAGTGGTCACGGTTAAACGCTCGCCATAAGCAAAAGCTTGTTGAATGAGATACTTGGTGTATAGATCTAGTACAACAATGATGGCGCTGATGCCAAACCAGCGGTAAGAATTTTTAAGCATACTTTCTCATTTCACCGGTACCAAATAAATTGCTCACGCAACGTCCGCAAATACTTGGATGGTCTGCATGTGAACCAACATCAGCACGATAATGCCAGCAGCGGTCACATTTTTTGTGTTGGCTAGTGCCAACTACCGTAGTGAACCCAACACCTTCCTTGTTATGTATCATCGCTCTGGACGTAATAAACACAAACCTCAATTCATCACCTAAGCGAAGCATTGCTTCGTAAGTAGAACCCGCGGCATATAGGTCGATCTCGGCAGCCAACGATGACCCGATTTCTCCAGCAGCGCGCTTTTCTTCAAGCCTTTTATTTACGTTTTCTCTATGGTCACGTATGGTCTTCCAACTGTCTTTCTCATGTCGGCTAAGTTTACTATCTGGCATCTCATACCACACCTCGGTAAACACGGCTTCGTCGGCGCTCAACCCTAAAGTCTGCCAAATTTCATCGGCGGTAAAGCTTAAGATTGGTGCAATTAGGCGCATAAATGCATGCGTAATATGGTGCAAGGCACTTTGTGCAGCACGACGAGCGGCTGAATTTTCACCGCTGGTATATAGCCTGTCTTTGAGAATATCCAGGTAAAAAGCCCCCAAATCATCCGAGCAAAAACTCACTAGCTTTTGCACAGCCAAATGAAACTCGTAACGCTCATAATCAGCCAACACTTTTGTTTGCAATTGCTGTGTTAAATGTAGCGCGTAGCGGTCAATTTCCAGCCAGTCGCTGACTGGCAATAAATCTTTGCTTGCATCAAAATCTGCAATATTTGCCAATAAAAATTTGGTGGTATTGCGAATACGGCGATAGCTTTCTGCAACGCGTTTTAAAATTTCGTCGCTAATCGTCAGCTCGCCCGAGTAATCTGTGCTGGCCGCCCACAAGCGCAAAATATCTGCGCCATACGTATCCATCACCTTTTGCGGCGCAACCACATTACCTTTAGATTTACTCATCTTATGTCCGCTGCCATCCACCACAAAACCATGTGTCAGCAAAGCCTTATAAGGCGCACGTCCATCAATCGCACAACCGGTTAATAAGCTGGATTGAAACCAACCACGATGCTGATCGGAGCCTTCTAGATATAAATCGGCCAGATTTTGGGTATTTTGAGTGGTTAAGTGCGCCAATTCTGGGCGGCGCTTCAAAACAGCCATATGTGTTACGCCAGAGTCAAACCACACGTCTAAAGTATCCGTGACTTTTTTGTATTGATCAGCATTTTCTGGCGCATGTTTTGCCAAAAAAGCTGCACTTGATCCTTTTTGCGTTGCGTCTCCGCCGTCCATGCTAAACCAAGCTTCAACCCCTTTTTGCTCAACCAGCAAACACGCTTGCTCCAATAACTCAGCTGTTTTCGGATGCAGCTCGCCTGTTTCTTTATGCACAAACAACGGCATCGGCACGCCCCAGTTACGTTGGCGCGATACGCACCAATCAGGGCGATTTTTAATCATCGCCTCTAAACGCGCGCGACCCCAACTTGGGAAAAACTCGGTGCTATCCACTGCCTTGCTGGCAACAGCTCTCAAGCCAGCCCGACCAAACGCACTGACAAAACCAACCTCTTTTTGCTGCTCTAGATTCAGTCCATCAAGCTCCGGCATGCCAACCTTATCCATACCAATAAACCACTGATGTGTCGCCAATTGCATCAGCGGCGATTTATGGCGCCAGCAATGTGGGAAGCTATGACTCAAGCGCACGCTTGCTAACAAGGTACCATTTTCCTGCATGGTGGCAAGAATTACTTTATTTGCATCTTGGCGCGTTAAGCCACGAATCGCTTCAAGCTCTACCAATTCACTGTTAAAGAATTTACCATCACCACCCATCAACACACGCGGCTTTTCATTCGGAAAATTCGCTTTCATCACCAACCAGTCATCATTGCCATGCGCGGCGGCAGTATGTACCAAGCCAGTACCAGCTTCTGTTGTTACATGGTCACCGCAGATAATCGGTACTTGGCGATTGTCGAAGGGATGCTTAAGCTGCAAACCTTGTAACGCCGCACCTTTGCAGCTTGCTAACACTTTGGTTTTTTCTTCGCCGTAGCGCGTGAGCGTTGCCTGCGCCAAATCGCGCGCTAAAATTAACAGACCTTTGCTAGTTTGAATTAAGTCATAATCAAACTCCAGATGCACACTTACAGCTTGATTAGCGGGCAGCGTCCATGGGGTTGTTGTCCAAATTACTGCGTAAGCATTACTGCTTTTAGTTTTTTTACCACATAATCTAGCTATGATGGTTTTCACAAAAGAAACAATTTTTTGTAGAAAACTCACTTTCAGACCAAAAGCTTTAAATAATTTATCGCTATCCACCACCTTAAAACCCACATCAATCGCAGGCGAGTTAACATCTTCATACTCCACTTCAGCTTCAGCCAGTGCAGAGCCGCAATCCACGCACCAATGCACCGGTTTACTACCTTGATAGAGATAGCCATTTTTGTAGATATCGCCCAAGGCACGCATGATGTCGGCTTCGGTTTCAAAATCCATGGTGAGATAAGGATTTTCCCAATCACCCAGCACGCCTAGGCGGATAAAATCTTTCTTTTGCTTTTCCACTTGTTCCGCCGCATAAGCGCGACACAATTCACGAAATTTAGCGGGGTCAATATTTTTGCCATGATTTTTTTCAACCACCAATTCAATTGGCAAGCCGTGACAATCCCAACCTGGCACGTAAGGCGCATCGAAACCGCTCATGGTTTTAGACTTAACGATAATATCTTTTAAGATTTTATTGACGGCGTGACCAATATGAATATCGCCATTGGCATACGGTGGACCGTCATGCAGGATGAATTTTTTCGCGCCTTTGCGCGCCTTACGAATGCGCTGATAAAGCTGTTTATCTTGCCATTGCTTTAGCCAAGCAGGCTCACGCTTAGCCAAATCGCCACGCATAGGAAATGGCGTTTCGGGTTGGTTGATTTTATATTTATTCTGGTCTTTATTTACATCATCAGTCATTTGAATCTCAAAAAATCTTTACTGTCATTCCGTGCTTGACAAGGGAATCCAGTGTATTGCTAAAAAATTGTTAAGGGCACTGGATTCCGACTTTCGTCAGAATGACAGGTGCAAAAAAATCTCTCGCAACCAGCACATCAGCTGCAATTTGTGCTTTAAGGGCATCTAAACTATTAAACTTCAATTCATCGCGTATTTTATGCAAAAATTCTACATGCACATGACGCCCGTACAAATCATCATCAAAATCAAGGATATGCACTTCCAATAATAATTTAGGCACCCCTGCAATGGTTGGCCGAACCCCTAGATTAGCCACCGCATTCAAACCGTCTAATTTTACCGCATAAACGCCGGTTAGCGCTGGTCGCTCGTGACGCATGTGAATATTGGCAGTAGGAAATCCTAACTGACGACCGCGCTTAGCACCATGCACCACCTTGCCACTAATGCTATAAGGGCGACCAAGTAAGTGAGCGGTTTGCACTAAATCACCGCCTGCAAGGGCGTTTCTTACCAAGGTACTGGAAACGCGCTGCTGCCCAACATTCACCTGAGGTAAGCTAATTAAATCAAATTGATTGTTGCGAAAATCATCCACCGAACCGGCGCGCTTAGCGCCAAACTTGAAATCTTCACCGACTAAAATCGTATTGGCATTCAATCTTTGCCGCAAAATGGTTTGCATAAAATCCTGTGCGGAAATTTGTACAAATTTTCGATTGAACGCACCAATAAACACTTTTTCTATATTCGCCCCTGCAAAGTACTCCAGCTTCTCGCGCAACGTGGTAAGCCGAGCCGGTGCATTGTGTGGCGTAAAAAATTCGCGTGGATGTGGCTCGAACGTCATCACCGCCGGCACCAGATGCTTAGTTCTAGCTTCTTCGTTGAGTTTTAGCAGTAGCGCTTGATGTCCTAGGTGCATGCCATCGAAATTGCCAATGGCGAGGGCGAGCGGCTCACAA
>JBQTJZ010000170.1:0-3587 GCA_052386615.1 Methylophilaceae bacterium | reverse complement strand
TCTTGGCTGCACCTATATTAGAGGATTTCTGTATCACCTCTGCCACGGTCAGCACCTCATGCGGATGAGGGTCATGGATGACGGCAGAGCCTATCGCCATATGGCCAGGAGCGGTTAGAATTTTAGTCTGCGGCTTATACTGGCCAAACTCCATTGCTGCTGCTGCTGTCACCGATTTCATGGTAGAGCCAGGCTCAAAAATATCGGTAACGGCGCGATTACGTGTTTTGCCTTTTATATTAACGGGATTATTAGGATTGTAAGTCGGCAAATTCACCATTGCCAACACCTCCCCTGTTCTAGCATCTAGCACCACGGCTGACCCAGCTTTCGCCCTAAATGTCTCTACCGCTTTGGCAAGCTCCCTAAACGCCAAATACTGAATTCTGCGATCAATACTCAGCACCAAATCCTGACCATCTTGTGGCACCTTAACAGCCTCTAAATCTTCCACAATACGACCTTGTCGGTCTTTAATCACACGACGCTTGCCCGCTTTACCTGAAAGTGTGCCATTTTGAGCAAGTTCAAACCCCTCTTGCCCATTATCATCAATGCCAGTAAATCCAACGACATGTGCGGTAACATCGCCAGCCGGATAAAATCGCTTGTATTCACGTTGTAAAAAAATGCCTGGTATTTCCAAGCTCATTACTTTGGCAGCTTGCGTTGGTGGCAGGCGCCTTTTTAGATAAACAAACTCGCGCTGCGTGTTCGCTATTTTCTTATCGAATGCTTTAGGTTTGATCCCCAGTAATTTTGTAAGCGCAACTTTTTGTTTTGGGTCGATTTTCACGTCGGGAGGGCTTGCCCATACCGACTCTACCGGACTGCTAATGGCAAGCAACTCTCCATTACGATCGGTAATCTTGCCACGATGAGCTTGTAATGTGAGCGTGCGACTATAACGAGCATCGCCTTTTTGCTGCAAGAATTCCTTATGCAGGCTTTGTAAATAAACACCGCGTAGTAACAAACCACCAAACCCTATCAGCACCAGGATAAGCAGCACACGGCGGCGCCAGGCTGGTAGCTTAACGAGATGATGTTGTGGTGGGTTATAGGCCATGTTATTTCAGGTTTACTTCTCTATTGCACAAACTCATCAAGGGTAATCACTTGAATCCGTTTTGCATCTGGCACCTGCATTTGCAATTTTTGATTCGCCAGATCTTCTACGCGCGAATGCATCGCCCATGTGCTTTGTTCCAGTTGTAATTGGCCATACTCGATTTCATATTTCTGTGCGAGCTCTTGTAGTTGTTCCAGTTCAAAATATAACTTTCGCGCCTTGTGCTGTGCTGTGATTACCCCTAATCCCACCGCAATAAGGGTAAAAAACAAAATTAAATTAAGGCGCGTCATAGAGTTGCCGTCCTCATTGCTACACGCATCACCGCACTACGTGAACGTGGATTACGTTTAATTTCTGCCGCAGTTGGTCTAATCGCTCTTCCAACCGCAACCAGTCTAGGCTGTGGCAGATCTTTCGCTTTGATTGGAAAATTGGCGGGAAGTAAATCACGGTCTTCTTCACTTTTAATAAAACGTTTCACGATACGATCTTCCAACGAATGAAAACTAATCACCACCAATCTGCCACCAGTCGCCAGCAAATTCAGGCATTGCGGCAGAATCAGCGATAACTCCTCAAGCTCCTGATTGACGAAAATCCGTAAAGCTTGAAAGGTACGCGTTGCAGGGTTCTGCCCCGGTTCGACCTTGGGGATTGCACTTGCCACGATCTTGGCAAGTTGTCCGGTAGTGGTGATGGTGCACCCGTCATTGCGCTCCTTAATAATCGCCCTTGCAACCTGCTTAGCAAACCGTTCTTCACCATAATCTTTTATAACCTCCCCTAATTGTTGTTCCGAAATTGTGGTCAACAACTCTGCAGCTGTTTTGCCACGCGTTTGATCCATGCGCATGTCTAATGGGCCATCTAACCTAAAACTAAAACCACGTTCACCTTCATCGATTTGTGGCGATGAAATACCCAAATCCAGCAAAATACCGTCCACACTAGCTAGTTTGTGTTTTGCCACCAATTGATTGATTTCTGAAAAATGCAGATGTTCGACATGAAATCTTGTATCTACGATAGTTTTACCAGCGGCCAAAGCGGCCAAATCGCGGTCTATTGCAAATAAATGCCCTTGTCTGCCAAGTTGCGCTAATATTTTTTTACTATGTCCGCCGCGCCCGAATGTACCATCGATATAAATACCATCGGGTTGAATATTGAGCGCATCCACTGCTTCGTTGAGTAAAACTGTGGTATGTGGTTCTAATTTTGCAGACGGTGACATTGAGGCTGTGGCGGGCGCAAATAGCGCGCCCTGCATCATAATGAAAAACCTTCTAACTCCGCTGGTATCTCAATTTCAGTATCGCTTACTACATTTAGCAACTGTTTGTGCCATGCCTCCATACTCCATAACTCAAAATGACTACCCTGACCAACTAGCATCACTTCTTTTTCCAGCCCAGCGAAGGCACGCAGCACTGGCGACACCAGCAAACGTCCCGCATTATCCAGCGTAATGTCTTCTGCATAACCCACTAACAAACGCTGCAAGGCTGATGATCGTTTATCAAAACTGGATAACCCCATCATTTTGGATTGAATGGGCTCCCAAGCAGGCTGCGGATAGAGTAACAAGCATCGATGAGGATGCGCCGTAAGTACAATATTGCCTGCCGATTGCGCAAAAAGTGCGTCACGATGCTTGGCTGGCACAGCTAGCCTACCTTTTACATCCATGCTGATATTTGTGGCACCACGAAACATTTTTTAGTTAAATTACCTATAATGAGCTTTATTGGAGCAAGTTGGACTTGTATAAAAAGTGAGAAATAGCTAACCCCCTTAGCAATAGTTAGATATTTCCCACAAAAACCCACTTTTCCCCACTAATTTGCACTATAAATAAAAAAAAAGCACTTTGCAAGCACTTTTTGTGGTTTTTTCTATATAAGACAAAGACTTAGCGCATTTTTATCCTAAAAACAAAATCATTAATAATCAAACACATATAAAACTAATTGAATGTAGAATATTAGCCTTATTGTTTATGTATTTGAATGTATTAAACAGAAAAGACTGATAAAGAAAAGCTGGCCGATAAGCCGGGTTTTGTCCCTACCTTACGGCAAGTGACAGTCATTCATCTAGGCGCATCATTGCTCATGCGCTCAAGCAACCTACCCGCTGGCAACGCGAGCAACGCTCTATTACCGAAGTAAAACGCCAGCCTATTTGGTCTTGCTGCGGATGGAGGTTACCGCGTTTCACGTCCACCTTGCGGCTTACTCGTCTCTGTGGCCCTATTCCTCGCCTCACGGCGTACGGCTGTTAGCCGTCATCCTGCTCTATGCAGCCCGGACTTTCCTCTCCTCATTTCTGAGCAGCGACTGTCTGGCCAGCTTTCTATTATTTTAACACGTGTCGATTAAGGCTTCACAACCAAAGCGCTTTTCACTGATTTAACACCGCTTACACTTGCCGCAATTTGCTCAGCACGTAGTTTGCTAGCGGCATTGTCCACAAACCCGCTGAGTACTACAATGCCGTCTTTGGTTTCTAC
>JBQTJZ010000169.1:0-4145 GCA_052386615.1 Methylophilaceae bacterium | reverse complement strand
CACCAAGTAAATCCATTTTAAGCGCTTTGTTAATCGATAAAATTGAAGATTTTTTGTACAAGCGATTGCCGCCAAGAATAAGATGAACACCACTAACAGCAATTGAAGTTGCATAAAATTGAGCATGATAGCTATTATCAGAAAGCCTATTAGTTGCGTTGTGATCGTTAGTTTTGGCATAGCTGAAATCATTTTTTAAGCAATTAAGCGTATTTTGACAGAAATTTGAAGCGAAAAAAAACCGGACATTTTGCCCGGCTTCTAAGATGCTAAAAACATTACCTTAGCTGAGCCAAGAGGGCTTCGGCCCGCCTACGCTGACCCGCGCCACCATCTTTCATAACTTCATCCAATAGTTCTCTTGCGCCTTCCCTATCATCCATATTCATATAAACCACTATCAGTTCCAGTTTAGTTTCTACTTCTGCTGGCTCGTCAGCAGATAAGGTTAGGTTATCGACGTCAGTAGCATCTTCCATATCTAGCGTAATACCCGATAAATCAATCGCATTTACCTCTATATTACTTTCGCTTTCATGGGCGATGTCTGGCGTAATAGTTGCAATATCGAAACCAAAGCTCTCCGCTGGTGCAGTTTCAGCCTGTGTCAAGGAGTCAAAATCAATCGTGCTGTCTTCTGATGCGCTCTCTAAAGACTCTATACTATTTGGTGTTGCCAATGCGGTATCTTCACTCATTTCTAGCGTCGGTAAAGATTTCGCCGCAAGATTATCATCAGCGCTATTTGAGTTACTTATATCAAACCTAGAAAAATCTAAATCTGGCATGGTATGGCTAAATCCAGGGATAGTGGCTTCTGCTGATTGTTCTATTGCAGAAGTTAATTCATCCGCCTTTAGTTCGCCGATATCAAAATCTAGCGTTGAATCATCAACTGCGGATATCTGCATCTCGTTCTGCAAATCTGGGACAGTTAATTCCGTTATTGTGCCCCCCACTGCAGCTAACGCCGCTAAGCCGGATTTGGATAGCCCTCCAGTGGTATTGCCTGGCTCAGCTAGACTTTCTGTTTCAGAGTCACCGCTTACTGCGTCAAAATTCAAATCAGCGTCTTTAGTTAGGCTCTCTGAGCTTGAATCTTTTATCAGTGTGTCATTATCGAATGTAAAATTCAAATCTTCTTCTGCAGCCAAGGGTGATCCCGCAAAATCGGATGCATCCAGTTTATCCGCCACCGCTTGTGAAATAGTGCCACCTTGATATAAAGGATTGTTCGGCTCCAACTTAATGCCGATTTCAGCCACTTTTGCCCATACTGGATCCCCAGTACCCAAAGTAGTATATAACTCGCCAGAAACGGTTTCAAAAGCAGACATGTTTTTGCTTGCCGCATACATTTCAAGCAACTTAAGATGTAGTTCGTAGCGTTTGGGCTCTTTTGAAATAGCATCTTTCAAAATCTCCTCCGCTTGTACGTCACGGCCATACGCCATGTAAACTTCTGCCTCAGCAATCGGATCTACATCATTGGTGTCAATCATGCCGCCATGTGCGCTTTGCGAAAAGTCTGTCAGGAACGAGCTATCCCCTGTATCTACGCTCGCCCCAGACGTGTTACCAAATACTGTATTGGCTTTCAGCCCCCCCGAGGTCATAATCCCCTGTTCAAAATCCGCAAGACTTTTCTTGCGCTTGTTCCGCAGATACATCCAGCCACCGCCTAATGATGCAATCAGCACCCCTCCTGCGCCAAGCAAAATAGGGTCTAGCCCCATACCAGCAATAAAGCTTGGTTGTTCGACAGCTTCTGCTGTGGCGGCTGGCACTGGTTTTGCTACAGGCTTGCTTGGTTTCTCAGCAGGCATTTCTGTGGGCATATTCGCTACTGGCTCTGCTAATTTTGCAGTTTCTACTGGTTTTTGCTCAGGTACTGACGCACTTTCAGTGACCGCTTTAGTCTCGGCCTGTTTTTGCATGTCCAGCATTGCGTCATTTTTAAGCGCCAGCAGTTTCTGCATATCCTCAATTTGTTTTTCGAGCGAGCTGGTTCTATCTTGCGCTTCTTTTAGACCCTTCTCACGTGCCACTACCTCTTCCTGAAGCGCAGTTATTTTGGCTTGCAACGATTTAGTTTCTGCGGTCTCTTCTTTAACTTCTCCAGCCGACAACTTAACAACGTCTTTAGATCCGGTGGCTGCTGGGGCTGATTTATCTTCAGCTGCCTTAATTTTTCCGCTCGCCAATTGCGAACTCGCTTCAGCTTCCATTGGCGCGGTCTCTGCCACAATGTCCGCTAATTTATTCTTATAGGCATTCCAGTTTTCAGACTGAATCTTAATCTCTCGATTTGCTTCTTTACGCGAGATAGCATTCAACGCTTCTTCTGAGGGCGCGCGAATAATCTGCCCAACTTTAAGGCGATTCATATTTTGACCACGGAATGCATCGGGGTTCGCTTCATAAAGACCTACCAGCATTTGCTCTAGGCTCACGTTCTCGGGCTTCATTTCACGCGCAATCTTTGCAAGCGTATCACCGCTTTGGGTAAGGTATTCTTGGTCTGTGCTATCTACAGAGCTAGCTTCTGCTGCGCTAGCTTTAGCGGTTGATTTGCTGCTGGTTTTTCTACTGGTTGATAGCTCAATAATGTCTGAGTTGCTATCTTTTGTTACAGCACTAGAACTCACTACTGGGGCTTGTGAGGTTTGGCTGGTTTCTGCGCTAGCATCTACTTCACCTGTGTAGCCGGGAGGATCAAGCAAGACCGTATATTCGCGTAGCAACCGACCCGTATTCCAGTCTACTTGAATCAGCATGTCTAAGTATGGCTCACTGATAGGTTGGGCTGATTTTAATTTGAGGATAGGAGCGCCGTTCGCACTTTTTGCAACCTCTACTTTAATACTACTATGTGATGCTGGGCGCTCTATGCCTTGATTCGCGTAAGCCTCTTCCGAAGCGATGGTGGCAGTAATGGAAGATAGTTCCTCCGCACTCACAGACAATAATTCAATCTCTGCTCTCAGCGGTTCGCCTATACCTGAATCTACATTTAATCTTCCCAATCCTGCCGCGAATACTGAGATTGGCAGTAACGCTATGCATAATGCAATTGATATTTTCTTGAAATTTGAGTTATGCACTATTCCATCCTTAATTTACCAAAATATTGCACTAACAAAAATAACATCAATTAGTTAGAGATGCAAGCTCATAACACACATTATATTCACAAGCTATGTGATTGTTAGTGAGTCTTGTTGCTTTTTATCAAAAATAGTGTGAATTATAGTTAACCGCTTGCTAATTTTGTACTAATAATATCCGCAACATACGGCGTAACGGCTCTGCCGCACCCCACAACAATTGGTCGCCTACGGTAAATGCAGATAAATAGTCATTGCCCATGTTTAATTTACGTAAACGCCCCACTGGCGTGGTTAATGTGCCCGTTACGGCTGCAGGTGTTAGTTCACGCATACTGACTTCGCGCTCATTGGAAATGACTTTCGCCCACTGATTCGCTTCAGCTAACATTTGATTGATTTCGTCCAAAGGCAGGTCTTTTTTCAACTTAATGGTGAGCGCTTGGCTGTGGCAACGCATTGCGCCAATGCGCACACATAAACCATCAATGTGAATTGGATTGGCTTCGCGACCTAAAATTTTATTGGTTTCAACGCCGCCTTTCCATTCTTCTTTGCTTTGACCATTACCTAAGTCCTTGTCAATCCAAGGAATTAAACTGCCGGCTAGTGGTACGCCAAAATGCGCTTTAGGGAATTTTTCATCGCGCAAAGTACCCGCAACCTCACGGTCGATATCTAAAATCGCAGACGCAGGATCAGCCAATAACTCATTCGCTACACGGTGAGCTTCACCCATTTGCCTAAGCAATTCGCGCATGTTCTGTGCGCCCGCGCCTGATGCCGCTTGGTAAGTCATGGAGGTTGCCCATTCCACCAAATCGGCTTTGAATAAACCATTCAACGCCATCAGCATGAGCGAAACGGTACAGTTACCGCCTATCCAGTTGTTGTTACCTTTGGCATAAGCGTCCTGAATCACTTGCATATTGACTGGATCCAGAATAATCATGGCATTTTTTTCCATGCGCAATGTGGAAGCAGCATCAATCCAATGACCCTTCCAGCCTGCAGCACGCAGTTGTGGGAATATCTCGC
>JBQTJZ010000168.1:0-5308 GCA_052386615.1 Methylophilaceae bacterium | reverse complement strand
CTTGCGCCTGCGTATTTTTTTGCACCTCTTTCTGCACCACCGACTGCCCTAATGAAGCTTGTGTCATTTTGCTACTCCTAAAATTTTAACTGGTTAATCAGCTAATTAACCTTGCGTATCCACGCCTTGCCATACGCCATATCGAACATACCGATAATATCGGTCTCAATATTCACCGCATCCGGAAAAGCCGTTTTTAAATCGGCCACAATATCACCCACTGTCGCTTTGCCGTCTACTCGTTTAATCACTTCACCCGCGCCACCGTGTAGTTTGACCATACCTTCCGGGAAAAGTATCACATAACTTTGTTGTGCCTCTTCCCATTGAAAGCGGTGATGTAAGGCAATTGCATAAATATCTGAAGGTTGAATGTTATTTTCCATGCTATTTACTCAAAATTAATCACGGGTTGGCGCAAATAATCTCGGCCTTCTACCTTGATATCAGTAGAAGCCAACATGATGGAATCAGCAATGACCCACAACACATTGAGCTTAAACTGCAGAATATCTAATGCTTTCAATTGCATTTCGCGAGAGGTACTAAAGTAATCTAAAGTAACGCCTAAGCCTTGCTCAACGTCTCGTCTGGCCTCAGTAAGCCGTTTTTTAAAGTAGCTCAAGCCCTCTTCTTTGATCCATGGATACATGGTGGGCCATGAGCTAATACGTTGCTGATGAATATGTGGCGCAAACAATTCTGTTAGGCTTGAACACACACTTTCTTGCCATGAGCGTTGTTTAGCAAAATTGATATAGGCATCCACCGCAAATCTCACTCCGGGGCTGACCATTTTGAGCGAAGTCACTTCTTCACGCGTTAAGCCGACAGCCTCACCTAACTGAATCCATGCTTCAATTCCTCCCACTTGATCGCCCACGCCATCGTGATCAGTAATACGTACTATCCACTCTTTACGAATCTCTTTCACTGGACAGTTTGAAAGGATAGCCGCATCTTTCATAGGAATAGCTATTTGATAGTAGAAACGGTTTGCCACCCAGCATTGCAGCTGCGCTTTACTGAGCTTACCTTCGTACATCATCACGTGAAAAGGATGGTAAATATGATATCCACGCCCTTTTTCACGTAGTTTTTCTTCGAATTCTTCTCTAGTCCATGGTTGCAAAGCTTGAGATTTTAATTGTTCTGCCATTACTTCCCTCACTTAGAGCATGATGTCCATGCCATCATAGGCCACTTCTATCTTATGTTGGTTCAAAATTGCACGTTCTGCAGAATCTTCACGCAAAATCGGGTTGGTATTATTGATATGAATCAATACTTTACGCACATCACCAAATTCATTCAGCTTCTCAATCATGCCACCCTCACCTGATTGTGGATTATGCCCAATACTGCGTGCTGTTTTAGTCATGAGTCCCATGTCTATCATCTCAGTATTGGTCCAGAACGTACCGTCTACCATAATGCAATCTGCTTGGCTCATGAGCGCTGGCAAATGCAGTTCGATTTCGCCTAAGCCCGGCGAATACCAACATTTTTTGCCTGAGCTTATTTCTTCAATTAATACGCCAATGGTATCCCCTGGGTGCGGGTCGTTACGATGGGGTGAATATGGTGGTGCTGCGCTCTTCAATGCCACCGCCGTAAATTTTAAGTTTGGCACATTAGGGATAGTAAAACTTTGTTTACCATCAATCGGCACATCGTGACGATTAATACCACAGTAATGGCCCAAGATATTGAGCACTTGGTTGCCGCTTGTTAAATCCTCATACACCATATCGGTACAATAAATTTCCCGCTTTACTTGGCCCTCACGCAACATGAACAACCCTGTGGTATGGTCGATTTGCGCATCAATTAAAATGATGGCCTGAATACCAGAATCACGAATGGCTCTGCCTGGCTGTAAGGGTGCAAAATCTTGAATTTGTTGCAATACATCAGGCGATGCATTAAACAATACCCAGTTCACGCCATCACCACTCACGCAGATGGAAGATTGTGTACGCTTGGTTGCTTTGATTGTTTTTTTTCTTAAGCCATCACAATTGAAACAATTACAGTTCCATTGCGGAAATCCGCCGCCAGCTGCGGCACCTAATACATGTATATGCATGAAATTCTTTACTGAATTAAAAACTAAATTTTACTCTTTTATTGATAAGTCTTGTATTTGTAGCTCGGATGTAAAAAAGGCTGCCTAGTGGCAGCCTTTTAAGGCAAGAACAATTACTTGTTCATTACGTACATAGTTACTTCGAAGCCAAAACGCATTTCAGTTGCTGCTGGTGTTGTCCACATGATAAATTCCTTTAGTTAAGTGAGTCATAAGTTCGTTGTTCTTAAATATCGCCACAACGTGAAACGGATTGTGCGCGTATTTTAACCCCGGCAATACTGATAACTTACTTGACTTTAACTAAGTAATTTCATGATGACTCTATCCGTTAAATCTCATCACTCAGCCGTTTCTGACGGCGTGCTCGCACCGCTGTAGCCAAGTTTTCCAGCAACTCAACGCTATCATTCCAGCCTAAGCAAGCATCAGTAATCGATTTCCCGTATTCTAACGCACAACCTGGTGTATGCTCTTGCCGTCCAGCATTGAGATGCGACTCCACCATGACGCCAATAATGCGCATATCACCATTTGCCAATTGCGCCCCTACCTCCCGCGCCACCTCTAATTGCTGCTGATACTGCTTACTACTATTCGCATGGCTACAATCTACCATCAATCGTGGCGCGAGCCCTGCAGAGGCCAAGTTATCACATGCCGCATTGATACTTGCTGAGTCGTAATTTGGCGTTTTTCCACCGCGTAAAATCACATGGCAATCTTCATTGCCTGTCGTTGAGATAATGGCAGACTGCCCTTCTTTAGTCACCGACAGAAAGTGATGCGGACTTGCCGCCGTTTTAATGGCATCGATGGCAACGCGCACATTACCATCGGTACCATTCTTAAAACCGATGGGACATGAAAGTCCTGAAGCTAATTCACGATGAATTTGTGATTCGGTAGTACGGGCGCCAATCGCGCCCCAGCTCACTAAATCAGCCGTATATTGTGGCGTAATGGTATCCAAAAATTCTATGCCCGCAGGCATGCCTATCTCATTCACCTCTAATAAGAACTGACGTGCCTTCTCTAAGCCTTCGTTAATTTGATAGCTGCCATCCAGGTGCGGATCATTAATCAAACCCTTCCAGCCTACCGTAGTACGTGGTTTTTCAAAGTAAACACGCATCACGATCAGCAAATCAGCGACCAAGGTTTTACGCAGTTCTAATAAACGGCGCGCATATTCCATACCCGCTACTGTGTCGTGAATTGAGCATGGCCCCACAATGACCAATAGACGATCATCTGCCTGATGTAAGACACGATGAATGGCAGCACGCGTCGCCAATATATTTTGTGTGGTTTCAACACTTTCTTTGAGACGACTTAATAGCGCCAGCGGCGTAATCAATTCCTTGATTTCGCGAATGCGAACATCGTCTGTCGCTAATTTCTCATAAATTATTTTTTCTTGTTCTGTCATTTTTTGACTATCTGCGCTAAAACTTCTAAAAATCGTGCGTTTTCACTGAATAATCCAACACTCACTCTTAAATAATCAGGCATTTCATAGTTGGCAATCGGCCGGACAATCACACCGTTCTGTAGTAATTGCTGATTCACTGCTGCCGCATGAGCGATTTTGAAGCTCACAAAGTTTGCAAATGATGGGATGTATTCTATGCCAAGTTTATTAAAGCCCTGCGTCAATTGCGCCATTCCCGCCTGATTTGCCGCATAACTGCGTGCAACAAAATCATCATCAGCCAGTGAAGCAACCGCCGCCGCTTGTGCGATGGCGTTCACATTAAATGGCTGGCGCACGCGATTGAGCATGTCTGCAACATCAGCATGCATCAGCCCAAACCCTACACGTAAACCAGCTAGACCATACGCCTTAGAAAAAGTGCGCGAAATAATCAGATTATCAAACTCGGCAAGCCAGTGAATCGCCGCCGATTTATGCTCATTAGGCAAATACTCATCGTATGCTTCATCCAACAGAACCAATACATTTTTAGGGACTTTTTGTAGAAACGTATTTAACGCTGCTTTATTAATCAAGGTGCCTGTTGGGTTGTTAGGATTTGCAATAAAGACTAATCGCGTTTTACTGTTAATGGCTTTGCTAAAGCCATCCAAATCATGTCCATACTCTTTTGCAGGAATCACTACCCCTTTAGCGCCTACCGCTTGTGTGACCAGCGGATACACAGCAAACGCATGTTGCGAATAAATCGCTTCACAATTTTTGTCTAAAAATGCCCTCGCGGTGAGTTCCAGAATATCATTCGAACCATTGCCGAATACAATTTGATTCTCTGCAACACTCAATTTTTTACGCACCGCCTCGCGCAAGGCAAAACTGTTACCGTCCGGATAACGTGCGATATCTGTTATAGCATCATCTATCGCCCTTTGCGCTTTAGGGCTAATACCAAGCGGGTTCTCGTTAGAAGCAAGTTTAACTATCTCTGCTTCATTCAAGCCCATTTCACGCGCAAGCTCACTTATTGGCTTGCCACCTTGGTATGGGGCAATGGCACGAATGTAATCAGGAGCCAACTCAGAAAGTTTCATCAATAACAACTAATTAAATAACGGCAACAGGATAAGAACCTAACACTTTTAGAGAAGATGCGCGCTGTTGCAGGTCTTGTAATGCCGCCCGCACTTTGCTATCAGTTTGATGGCCCTCGATGTCTACAAAAAACACATACTCCCAAAGGCCTTGTTTTGAGGGCCTAGATTCTAATTTACTCATGCTGACCCCATGTTGGGCAAATGGCTCAAGTAGCGTGGCTACAGCGCCAGGAACATTTCTAGCGCTCATCACCAATGAAGTTTTATCATGCCCAGAGGCAGCCACCTCGTGATTTCCCATCACTAAAAAACGGGTGGTGTTGTTAGGATCATCTTCAATAATTACAGCGAGCACCTGTAAATCAAACAGTTCAGCCGCGCGTTTACTGGCAATGGCAGCAGCAAACGTACCCTTCGTATTGACTAAATCGTGCATCATTTTTGCCGCATAAGCGTTGCTTGTTACCGCCTCACGTTGCGCCTTTGGTAAAGATTTATTGAGCCACTCATGACACTGTGATAGGGATTGACTATGCGAAAACACATGCGATATTCTAGCAATATCCGTTGGCTTGGAAAGCAATCAATGATGCACTGGCAAAGTAATTGCTCCCCAGATTTTGAGTGGGCTACTCATCCATTAATCCAAGGTTAAGCCAATCGCTGCTTCGGTCGAGTTTTCAACCG
>JBQTJZ010000167.1:0-5956 GCA_052386615.1 Methylophilaceae bacterium | reverse complement strand
GATGACCTTCACTGAACCAAAACATTGACCAGTTAAGACAATCCATATACAGTTATTTTATTACTTAAAAAATTAAGTAATGTAATAAACATACTCCTTGTTTTACCACCTTCACCGAGTCTAACTTAGAAGGCGAAACCCAGCGTTTTGCTAACTGCCCAACTATACCCATGCATTTAGCAAAGCCTTGTAAAAGGATTTTGCCATGTCAAATACTACCGCAATAGAAACACCCGTTTGGATTGATACCTCAGAGCTAGCCCAAATTTTAGGACAAGCTAAAAATACAATCGAAATAAAGCGACACCTAGGGGAAGACTTGCCTCCTCACTATGAAATTTCAAAAAAATGCGTCCGCTACAAACTAAGCGAAGTTAACGCATGGATTGAAAGCAAAAGAAAAGTGCCTGCCGCAGTTCAGTTAGCGGAAAGAGTGGGTGCGTGATATGGATGAACAAGAAAAAGGGCAAACTTTCATTTGCCCTCCTTCAGCCAGCAAGGAAATTACTGGCACAACCCAAAGAGGCGTACCTGAGAACCCTGAAAATCAAGCAACGCTAAATGCAAGTATAGCTAACAATGTCGCTACAGGCTTTGACAATTTGCCGCTGACACAAAGCGGGGTAGTGGGTGGTAGCACTTGTGGTCAATACACTAACGACAGCAGTCAAGCAAACGTTGCCCTTGCCGCCGAGCAGCCCGAACATCTTGCATGGCCGCCCGGGTTTGCAGGTGCGCTTGCACAGTTTATTTACCACTCAGCCCCGCGCCCCGTTGCAGAGGTTGCTATAGTCGGAGCACTTGGGCTGCTTGCAGGAATTTGTGGTCGTCGATGGGTAGTTTCAAATACAGGTCTAAACCTTTATCTAATCTTGGTCGCTCGTTCAGCAATCGGTAAAGAGGCGATGCATACTGGAATCGCGACATTGGTAATAGCAGCATCGAAGAAAGCGCCTGATACCGAGCGCTTCGTAAGTTTTACTGACTTTGCATCAGGTCCCGCTTTGATCAGAGCTGTTAGTGAAAACAACTGCTTCGTGAATGTTGCTGGTGAATTTGGCCACAAGTTTGCGAAGATGGCGAGGGCAAAGGAAGGACCAGAAAACACGCTTCGAAACGTACTAACAAATCTATATGCTAAGTCTGGGCCGCTGTCTATTGCAGGCGGTATTTCATACAGTGACAAGGAGCGGAATACAAACGTAAATGCTGGCATTGCATACAGCTTGGTCGGTGAAACCACGCCTAGCACATTCTACGACGCCATCACTCAAGATATGATGTGTGATGGGTTCATGTCGCGCTTCACGGTTATAGCTTATGAAGGTGATAGACCGAACAAGAACCCATATCCCGAACTGATACCATCAGAAAAATGCGTCAATCACCTTTCTGACATAGTTTTGCAAGCAGTGCAGCATGACCTCCGCAACCATTATCAGGATGTTTACGTTTCAACCGATGCGGGGCTTGTTCTAAGTGCTTTTGAGGACGAATGCGACAGCAACATTCGGAAAGCGGGTGATGATGAGTCACGACGCCAAATGTGGAACAGGGCACATCTTAAAGCGCTTCGTATTGCCTCCCTGCTGGCCGTTGCCGACAACTGCCTGAATCCCTACATAACCACAGTTCACGCTGACTGGGCAATCGACCTTGTTCGGCGCGACATTGGGTTATTCTCAAAACGATTAAACAATGGTGACATTGGCGATGGCGACGATGTTCGGCAAAACAAAATTCTGGCATTACTTCTTGAATACTTTAGCCAAGATTTGCCAGAAGCATGGGAGCACCTAGAGCCTATGAAGCACACAGGCATCGTTTCATATAACTGGCTTCAAAACAGAACACAGCGTTTGTCGGCATTTGAAAAGCATCCTTTGAAATCTACAGCAGCTTTACGACAGACACTTGATTCGCTGATTAACTGTGGTTTTATTATTGAAGTACCAAAATTAAATATGGCAGAGAGATTTGGAAAGCAATCAAAGGCATATTTTATTCAGGATCTCCCAGGATATGAAAAACCAGCAGTTACAGCAAACTGGGTCGATAAGTTCCTAAAGGCAGCAGAGACGAAGCTCAGATGACAACCACATGGCAGACTAGTAGCACTTTATAGCGTCACTAGCCTGATTTATTGTAGATGTCACGGGAATGTCACGCTATTGGTAGCCTGCAATAGCAATCTCGGGCTATTGCCGCAAACCCATACACAGCAAGGGTTTTAAATATAATAATAATAAAAAATAGCGTAATAGCCTAAGGTACTTAAATTGCCAATTTGTAAGTGAAATGGCATAGGGCGGGGGAATGAGGCTATTACGCTATTAGGCTATTTTTAAATATCCAGCTTGCAGACGCTACACCTTGCAACCATGTGGTTAAACAGTGCCAATGCATAGCTAGCCATAAATTACTGTGGATATTGGAGTTTAAAATGCTGCAAGCCGCCCGATAGCCGCTGGCGTAGGCGTTGCAAACAATGTGGTCACTACCTTTGCATTGGTAGCAGTTAACAGTCGCTTAAATCAGCTTAATTACGCTATGAATATCGGCTTATGGGGTGGGGAATTTGAAAGTGAAGTTTTGTCCAGAGTACAAACTAAGAACTTCATGAAGTTTTATTACTTTCACGTTGAACGCCTTAGCTGCATCGGGCAACTTTATGATTGTTTTTGAATCAGGTGCGGGTACTTCGTTAGTTACAATGTCAAAACCATGTATGTTTGCAAAAGCTATTTGCCAAGGGTCAGCCATATCTACATTTGCAAACACCGTTAGTGCTTTGTTTGTGTCACTGGGTTTTTTGCCAGTTGCCCAAGTGGCACTAGCCCAATTTTGCAACTCGCCATATTTTTGTAAACAGTCATGCGCAGAGGTTGCCAGTTTAAAATTATCGCCGTGTGTATCAGCAAACTTGTACAGGTAATCATCCTCATGACCTTGCTTAAGTTCGTCAATAACTTTATCAACCATAAAGAATACCCCTTGCTTATTTCCAGCTATAAGCCAATCCCAAAATGCAACACTAAATTCAGGTGAATAGTAAGTATTTTTTGCAGTAATTAGACAATCAGTATCAAATAGAAATTTCCTTTGGCTCATAGGTTCATCACTTTAGCAGCATTAACGTTGAGCAAAATAGATGCTTCGCTGGGGCTAAGTTGATCGCCTTTTAATAGGCTCAATACTGTACTCGTTACTTTTCTGCTATTTTTAATTGGCAAAGTCACCACAAAAGATGGTCCGCCGCTGCTCTCCCTTTGCTTAGCTTTATTTTCTCGCCATTTGCTAATAACATCCGCCTGTATAGTGCTGTATTCGTCTTTGCTGATTTTATTGTTGGTTAATGCAATCCGTGCAATCACTAATTCGCTCACCTTAAAGGTGTTGTTAAGCGTTGCAATTTTGGCTCTTGTTGCTTGTGTGTTGGCATTCCACCAGTCGAGGAATGTATTGTTAGGCACAAGAACCTCTGCCGCTATTGCGTTGCATTTAACCTCATGCTGGTTATTGGAGTTTGTATCAACATCGGAAATGCCAGACTCACCTAACCACACATGCGCTAGTTCATGAGCGAGTGTAAAGATGTTGGCATACTTGGTATCTTGCCCGTTGATAAATATCGCGGGTGCGTATTCGTCTGCGATAACAAAGCCTCTAAATTCGTCGGAGCTTAAGGGTTTGTGAGTGTTGTTCACAACGATACTATTTTTGAAAACCAGTATTCCTGCATCCTCGCAGTGCTTAACAAGCTGGTTATAGTAATCTTCTGCATTACCAATATGTCTTGCTATCTCGTTTAGTTTGAGTGTTTGCCTTATGTCATTGGCTATAACGGTGCTAGAGGTAATAAATCTATTCTTGTATCTACCCACAAAATCCAGTTTAGGTGCATCTATGCTAATTAGGTAATCCTTGAACCAAGATTGCTTATGCTCAACATCTTTGTATATCTCTAAAAAATCATCGCTCAAAGGCTCATTCTTTTTTACAGTTCTAAAATCAACAAGGTTGCTGGCAGGGGTAAATTTTTCAGGTGGTGTAGGTAGGAACAGAAAGCCAAAAGGAACTTTGGCTTGCTCTGCAAATTTCTTAATTTGGGCAAAAGTTAGCTCACCACGAGTAATGCTTGCGGCAGTGTTTTCGCGGGAATAAAGCGTACGTGCAAACTCAGGCAGGGAGCTACCATTCTTGCTAGCTGCCCACTCCAATGTTTTAACGCTTAGTTGTAGTGTACTTTCCATTTGTGTATTCACTAGTTGCTATAGTTCGCAACTCATTGATTCAATTAGCTATTGCTTCAGTATGACAGTAGCTTGCTAGTGAAGTGCCCCTTAGGGCACATTGTAGTTGAATAAAATTTAATCCTCAATGTGTATTGGTCGAACACAGTATTAGATATACGCCCACCTATACATCTAAGTGATTGATTTAATTCCTGTGGTTATCAAGTCCATTTAATTTGTCAGCCATGCGTGAGCATTTACCTTGATGAATGCTACTTAATGCCTTACCCGTTAAGGCCGCCTACACTAAGCACATGGTTAAAACAAATACCCAGCATCAATTAGATTATCAGCGCAGACAGCTAGAAGCTGGCAGCCGCAGACTTGACCTATTTATTTCCGCTGACGCACAAGCAGCACTAGCGAGAATAGCAGAACGCGAAAATTGCACGCGTAAAAATGCAATTGAAAACCTATTAATCAATGGAGTAAATGAAATGGATAGACCTAAACAAATGACCGCAGCGGAAGCAATGGACTTGCATGAGTTTAAACAACAATTGCCAGCCTTAAACATTATGAGTGAGCAAGATAATCGAGCGCACGCTTTTGATGGTGGTGACGATGGCGCAAGAAGTAAGGCAGCTTTTAATGCCGCGATTAACGCTTCAAATATTCACCGCAAATAACCCAACTTTAAGGAGCAACAAAATGAAAAACCCTGATATAGACAAAGCAAGTGAAGCATTACAGGCTGTAATTGTTCAGCACGAAGCAGCAACGGCAGCTTACACACTAGCTAACTCAAATTGGCTTGAAGCAGCAGCTAAGGGCGATAACGTTAGTGCTGAGAAAATAGAAACGGAACGCGACACAGCGCAACGCCTAATGCAGAGGTTAGAAGTGCAACGTTTAGCACTAGCTAAAAACTTGGATGATGCAGAAGAACTTGGGCGCATTGAACACGCTGCAAAACTTAAGCAGCAAGCAGATGCAATATTAGCGCGAGCAAGTAAAGGTATTGCGAATATTGAGCCATTAGCGGCAACGTTAACTAAAGCAGTTGATGAGCTTGAGCTTAACCTTAGTACATGGAAAGAAGCGCGCTACTTTGCTAAACAGGCAGGTGCGAACTGTGACGGTTTTGATTCACAAGAAAATGAAGCACTTGTTAGCCGCATTATTGATGCGCTTACATTAGCCAAAATTCGTGCTGCAAACATAGCAAAAGAATTTAGCAAAGTGTCCGTGTTTAATTAATGGAAGTAGGCGTTAACCTGTGGTTACTTGACCACATAAGTGCCTGTCTTAATCGGAGTAGAAATGAGTAAATCAGGCATACAAGCAGTAACAGGTGCTAGAAGCATACAGCAAGCAAAGCGACGCGCAGAAATTATGCAGCTTCGTGTTGAGGGTTTAACGCTCCGACAAATAGCTGACCAAATTGGCGTTGATGTTGCCGTTGTTCATGGAATAATTAGCCGTGCCTTAACTGCCATCACAAAAGAGCCCACAGAAGAATTACTAGCCCTTGAGCTAAATCGCTGTGACCTGCTGCTTACCGCAGCGATGCAGACTGTAAAAGCCTTTCACCCACTTATACACGCAGGGCGTGTGGTCAGCGCACCAATGCTTAATGAGCAAGGCGAGCCAGTTCGCAACCCACAGACAGGGGATGTGCTAACCCGTGTGGTGGAAGATAAAGCCCCCAAGCTGGCAGC
>JBQTJZ010000166.1:0-17926 GCA_052386615.1 Methylophilaceae bacterium | reverse complement strand
CGATCTCCTATCTATTAATTAATCAAAAAATACTAAGCTAATAAAACAAACTTAAGTATTGAATAAGATGGCTCTTAATGCAATTAAATTCAATAGGTAATTGATTAATTTACATTTTTTTACATCTCTGGTTGTAGACAACTAAATTTTTTACATGATGTTTACAATTTGGTTGTAAATAACCACTCAATTTAGGTATTGCTAGTGGTGCAGCCGCACTATTAATGTGCATGGATTAAGGGTAGTTAGTGCACGTATATTGTTCTGTATATTCAATATTCAATATTGATTTCAATAAGTTAGTGCATATTTACAACTGTGGCACGGCAATTGCTGAATAGGCTTATATTGTTTTTCATAAGCATCCATGCTCAAAGTAATGATAGTTGATAGCGACTTAAAGCGTACCACCCCCCTCAAGCAATCATTGCTTGATAGTGGGTACGAGGTAATCGCACATATCAAGGATATGGCTAATCTAGATGCTGAGTGCTGCGAATTACAACCTGACATTGTGATTATTGATACCGAGTCACCTAGCCGGGATACGCTAGAAAATATTTGTGTGATGACCATGCACGAACCGCGACCTATTGTGATGTTCACGCATGATGATGACAAAGCAAAAATTAAAGCGGCGACGCAAGCAGGTGTGTGTGCCTATGTAGTAGGCAACATTCCAAGTGAAAGGTTAACCCCTGTGATTGATGCCGCAGTTGCAAGATTTGAAGAATTTAAGAATCTGCGCAGTGAATTAAACCTTGCCAAAAACAAGCTTGAGGAACGCAAAGTGATCGAGCAAGCAAAAGGCTTGTTAATGAAACAACGGAATTTAGATGAAGATGAAGCGTATAACTTGTTGCGCAGTATAGCAATGAAAAAAAATATGAAATTGGCTGATTTATCGAATCAACTGATTGAGGCTGCAAAAATGCTCATTGTTTAAGTGTTGGGAAAAGATTAGCTCAATGATGGGCTAATGTCGTAAGCGCGCCAAAGATGGCGTAAATATTAAAGTGGTTAAGACAAAGGCGTCTTAATAGTAAGGTCCATTCCTTGCTGTTAAGTCGCCTTTTTTATTGGCTTAGCTTTTTGGTTAAAACCTTTTGAGTTGAATTTTTTGTGAAGGGAACAGTATGAAAATTACAAATAAAGCAGGAAAAGTGGCCGTCAAAAAAGCGGGCGCTATGCTAGATGCTGGTCGTCGTCAGTTTTTCAAACAAAGCGTTGCCGGCGTATTTGGGGCAGCAACCATGATGAATATGTTACCTACAGGCGTTAGATCTGGCGCTTGGGCCGCAGGGTCAGATGAGCCTGAAATCAAAGAAGTCAAGATTGGTTTCATTCCGCTGACCGACTGCGCACCCATTATTGTAGCTGCACAAATGGGCTTTGATAAAAAATATGGCATCAAAATTCTTCCTTCAAAAGAGGCTTCTTGGGCAGGGATACGCGACAAAGTCGTGAATGGCGAGCTACACGCGGCACATGTGCTTTATGGGCTAATGTACGGCGTGCAAATGGGCATTGGTGGTCAACAAAAAGATATGAATATCTTGATGACCCTGAACCATAATGGTCAAGGCATTACCTTGGCCAGTCAATTAAAAGATAAAGGGGTAACCAGCGGTCCGACGCTGAAACGTTTGCTCGATAACGAAAATCGTGATTTTACTTTTGCGCAAACTTTCCCCACTGGCACACACGCCATGTGGCTCTACTACTGGCTGGGCACTTATGGCATTAATCCGATTAAAGACGTTAAAACCATTGTGGTACCTCCACCACAGATGGTCGCTAATATGCGTATTGGCAATATGGATGGCTATTGTGTGGGTGAGCCATGGAATGCTCGTGCTATTTACGACAAAGTGGGTTTCACCGCTGCCACGAGTCAGGATATCTGGACAGATCACCCTGAAAAGGTGCTGGGCTGTACTGCTGATTTTGTAGCCAAAAACCCTAACACCGCACTTGCCATGACCAAGGCTATTTTAGAGGCCTCTCGTTACATTGATGCGACAGAGAACCGTGCCGCAGTAGCCAAACTCATTTCTGGCAAAGCTTACGTGAATGCGCCTGAAGAAGTGATTGCAGGTCGCTTTGTAGGCGATTACGACAATGGGATTGGTAAAAAATGGAAAGATCCAAACTACATGAAGTTCTTTAATGATGGTAAAGCCAGCTACCCTTACCTTTCAGACGGTATGTGGTTCTTAACACAGCACAAACGCTGGGGGCTGCTCAAATCAGATCCCGATTACTTGGCAATCGCCAAGAGAGTCAACCGTATCGACATCTACACTGAAGCCGCTAAATCGCTTGGTGTCTCGGTGCCAACGGATCCCATGCGCAGCAGCAAGCTGATTGATGGCGTGGTTTGGGACGGTAAAGACCCGAAAAGCTATGCAAATGGCTTTAAGGTAAAAGCTTAATTTAATGAATAAGGAGAGCGCTCATGAGCGTCATCAACATTAACAAAATCAGGTTCGATACTGAAAGTATAGACACTGTGAATAAAGATGAAAAAGCGATAGCTGCCATGCCTGCTGCCAATACGGAACATATGGTTGTAGTCGTTGCAAAACCGCTTATTGAAAAACAACCCAGGTTGTTCGCTGCCAAAATTCGACTATTTTTTGAATGGGCGTTGCCCCCACTCTTTGGCTTATTGTTACTGGTGGCCATTTGGACATTGATTTCACATCAGTCCCCCAACCTGCCTGGTCCCGTCAAAACTTGGCATGCCGCAGTCGTGTTGTTTAGCGACCCGTTCTATATCAATAACCCCAACGATATGGGCATTGGTTGGAACATTCTCAACTCATTGCAACGAGTCGCGACTGGTTTTGGCATGGCAGCATTGGTAGGCATTCCCCTAGGTTTTATTATTGGTAGATACGCATTCATGTCAAAAATGACCGCACCGGTCATCAGCTTACTGCGCCCTGTATCGCCGCTAGCCTGGTTACCTATTGGCTTACTGGTATTTAAGGCAGCTAACCCAGCTGCCATTTGGGTAATCTTCATCTCAGCAATTTGGCCAATGATTATCAACACTGCGGTGGGGGTAAGCAAAGTACCGCAAGACTATATGAACGTCGCAAAAGTGCTCAATTTATCGGAATGGAAAATAGTAACAAAAATTCTGTTCCCTTATGTGTTGCCCTACATGATGACCGGCGTACGCCTTTCCATTGGCGTTGCTTGGTTGGTCATTGTAGCGGCAGAGATGCTCACCGGTGGCGTAGGTATTGGTTTTTGGGTATGGGATGAATGGAATAACCTTAACGTTGAACACATCATCATCGCTATTTTTATCGTAGGCATTGTGGGTTTGTTGCTTGAGCAAGCGCTCATATTGCTCGCCAAGCGCTTTAGCTACGAATAATTTAAGGAAATCTCATGGAAAAAATACTACAAGACCGCTACGTGCTGCTAGAAGACGTGAACATGACCTTTGTCAGCAAAAAAGGAGTTTTTGAAGCGTTAAAAGGAATTAACCTAAGCATTAAAGAAGGCGAGTTTGTGACGATTATCGGACACTCTGGCTGCGGTAAATCAACTGTACTTAATCTGCTTGCTGGGCTGTTGGCGCCTACCAGCGGGCACTTATTCTGTGCGGGACGAGAAATCGCCAAGCCAGGACCTGAACGCGCTGTCGTGTTTCAAAACCACTCGCTATTGCCGTGGTTGACCTGTTTTGAAAATGTGCATTTAGCCGTTGAGCGTGTGTTTGGTAGCGAAACGATGGTGCAGCAAGAAGAGCGTACTTTGGCTGCATTGGCACTGGTTGGGCTGTCTCATGCAGTAGATAAGCGTCCAAATGAAATCTCTGGCGGCATGAAACAGCGAGTTGGGATTGCGCGTGCACTATGTATGGAGCCAAAAGTGCTATTACTGGACGAACCATTTGGCGCGCTAGATGCATTAACGCGTGCTCACCTGCAAGATGAGCTGATGGACATCATGAAAAAATCTGGCTGTACGGCTGTAATGGTCACCCATGATGTCGATGAAGCGGTGTTACTTTCGGACAAAATCATCATGATGACTAATGGTCCAGCTGCCACCATAGGCGAGATATTGCCTGTAGATCTGCCACGCCCAAGAAACCGCTTGGAATTGGCCGAAAATCATGATTACAACCATTTGCGTAGCGAAGTGCTGAAGTTCTTGTACGAACGACACGCTAAAAAAGCTGCTTAAACCAACTTACAAACTCATATGAATACCAAAGGACAATGGAATGAAAAACTATCCAATTTTTAATCTATGCAAATTAACATGCGCACTCTCCATGGCGCTCGCCATTACCTCACCAGCCGTTCAGGCTGAAGAGGAAGCTGTCGCTGAGTACACACTACTAGACGCCATTAAAGAAGGTAAGCCCTTAACTAATTTCCGCCTGCGTTACGAATCTGTCGATCAGGATAACCGTCAACCGGCACCCAATGCCAGCCAACAGCAAGATACCGCCCATGCAGTCACTCTGCGTAGCTTGATCGGTTGGCAAACTGCGCCTTTTAAGAACTTTAGTTTTGGGATACAAATTACTGATGTTCATGAATTTACCGATGATTTTAATGATAGGCGCGATAACTTGAGCGAACCGGGCAAAGACAAATATCCTAATATTGTGGATCCAGGCTATACCGATATTAATCAGCTTTTTGTAGATTGGACTGGTATTAAAAATACCAAATTACGCTTAGGTCGCCAATTCATCAATCTTGATAACGTGCGATTCATCGGTGACATTGCATTCCGCCAAAATACTCAGGTTTTTGATGGTATTTCAGTGTTGAACAAGAGCATTCCAAATACTGAAATCTATGCGGCGCATTTCACTAAAGTACGCCAAGTGAATACCGCATTAAGAGATGGCAATATCGATATAGTCAATATGAAGTACAGAATTTCTCCCTCTGAATCGCTGGTTGGTTATGGTTATTTGATTGATGTTGCCAATTTAAGCCAAAATAATGGTAACCCTGCCGCAGCCAGTTTTGTGGCTCAAGGTGGAAACGGTTTAGGCGCCAATCAAGACTTAGTCAAGACCGCGACCACCGATGCCAGTAGCAAAACGTTTGGTCTGCGTCTGGATGGGGTTCATGTCATGAATCCGACTTGGAAAATTCTCTACACCGCAGAATACGCAAAGCAAGACGATTATCGTGGTGGCAGTCCACTCATTGACGCCCACTACTTTAAGCTAGGAGGAGGTGCAGCTTACAATGTTTGGTCGCTGCGTATTGATCATGAGGTACTGTCTAGCAACGATGGTAAATATGCATTTCAGACTCCGTTAGGAACCAATCACCTGTTTCAAGGCTGGTCAGATCAATTTTTAGCCACCCCACGACAAGGTATCGAAGATACGTTCATTACTTTCGCTGGTAGTATAGAAAAAGCTAAGATTCATGCTGAATATCACGTATTTAAGTCTGATGAAAATTATGAAACGTTAGGTAGCACGGTAATCAACCGCCGCTTTGGTAATAAATATGGCACCGAATTTGATATCAGCATCGCTTATCCGTTTAGCGAGAAAATTTCAGGTAAGCTTGAGTATGCAAAATTCCATGAAAAGGATGTATACGGGCCTAGCTTAACCGGAGCCGCACGTAAGGCTGACAGAGAAGTTATCTGGGCAACCGCAATGTACACCTTCTAAATATTGTCATTTAACCGTGCTAAAAACCATGCACCATTCTGATTCCCAGTTTTGGTGCATGTGCACTTTAATGGGTATCACTTTCATCTAAAGTTTGCCCGTTTGTACTTTAAGTATCTGTATTTTATTGATTTTTTTTATTGGCATAGTACTTGCTGATTTAGGGTGTTTAATTACAAGCAAAAATATAAATAGCAAAAACCTGACTTGTTAGCAAAGAGTTGCTTACAAAAGCTAGATCCGAGAAAAAATTAATTATGCAAAAAATGAAATTAGTAGTGGTTGGTAATGGCATGGCAGGAATGCGCACCGTTGAAGAACTGCTTAAAATCGCCCCGGATTTTTACGATATTACTGTGTTTGGCGATGAACCCTACCCTAACTACAACCGTATCATGCTGTCGCCAGTGCTTGCCAATGAACAAACCATTGATGACATTATTTTGAACACGCGCGAGTGGTACGCGGAAAACAATATCACGCTACATACTAGTGCACGAATTAATAAAATTGATCGTATAAACCGCGTGGTTTATGCGGAGGATGGCACCAGTGCTGACTATGACCGACTGCTACTGGCAACCGGTTCTAAGCCGTTCATGCTACCCATTCCAGGCAAAGATTTAGATGGTGTCATTGGTTACCGCGATATTAAAGACACCAACGACATGATTGATGCGGCCAAAGTGCATAAACACGCGGTGGTGATTGGTGGTGGCTTGCTCGGGCTTGAGGCGGCGAACGGTCTTAAAATTCAAGGCATGGAAGTCACTGTTGTACACAAGAACGATTGGTTACTTGAGCGTCAGCTCGATAAAACTGCAGGCGTGATGCTACAAAAATCATTAGAGGCTAAAGGGCTTCATTTCCTGCTCAACAAAAATACTGAGCAGATGATTGGCGATGATAAAGGTCGCATCAAGTTTGTACGTTTTAGTGATGGCTTAGAAATTCCAGCCGATTTAGTAGTGATGGCAGTCGGTATTCGTCCGAACTTTGTGTTGGCTGAGTCGGCAGGCATTCACTGTAATCGTGGCATTGTCGTCAACGACACCATGCAAACCTACGACCCGCGTATTTACGCGGTGGGAGAATGTGTGGCGCATCGCGGCATTTCCTATGGCTTGGTCGCACCATTATTTGAAATGGCAAAAGTGTGTGCGACTCACCTAGCCAATTTTGGTATTGGTTTATACAAAGGTTCCGTCACCTCGACAAAACTGAAAGTCACCGGTATTGATTTGTTCTCGGCCGGTGATTTTAGTGGGGGTGAGGATACAGAAGAAATTGTTTTGCACGATGCAGTTGGCGGGGTTTACAAAAAACTTGTCATCCAAAATGACAAAATCATTGGTAGCGTGCTTTATGGGGATACCACGGATGGTTCGTGGTATTTTCAAATGCTTAGAGATAACAAGCCGATACACGAGATTCGTGATCACCTGATGTTTGGTCAAGACTCATTGGGTAACACCGGTCACCAAGGCCAAGATAAAGCAGCTGCTATGACCAACGAAATGGAAGTATGCGGCTGTAACGGTGTGTGCAAAGGCACGATTGTAAAAGCCATTCAAGACCAAGGTTTATTCACCATTGATGACGTGAAAAAACAAACTAAAGCAGGTTCTAGTTGCGGCTCATGCGTAGGTTTGGTTGAGCAAATTCTAGCTTCCACACTGGGCGGCGGTTATGCCCCACCTTCTACCAGTAAAGCGGTGTGTGGCTGTACTGACTTTAACCACGAAGAAGTACGTGCAGAAATTCGCACCCACAAATACCTCAATATTCCCGATGCCATGAAAGGCATGGGCTGGCGTACGCCAAATGGTTGTGCTACTTGCCGACCAGCGCTTAACTACTATCTGCTTTCAACCTGGCCGCATGAAGCGGTTGATGACCCGCAATCGCGCTTTATTAACGAACGCGTGCATGCCAATATTCAAAAAGATGGTACTTATTCAGTCATTCCACGCATGTATGGTGGCGTAACCTCATCAGACCAGTTACGCAAAATTGCCGATGTGGCTGATAAATATGCCGTACCCATGGTGAAAGTGACGGGTGGTCAGCGCATCGATTTACTCGGCGTCAAAAAAGAAGATTTAGTCAGCATGTGGGCTGATTTGGACATGCCTTCTGGCTACGCTTATGGTAAATCTATCCGCACTGTGAAAACTTGTGTGGGTTCAGAGTTTTGCCGTTTTGGCACACAAAACTCAACACAAATGGGTATCGACATTGAAAAAGCATTTGACCATATGTGGGCGCCGCATAAAGTCAAATTCGCCGTCTCTGGCTGTCCGCGTAACTGTGCGGAATCCGGTATTAAGGATGTTGGTATTATCGGTGTCGATTCTGGCTGGGAAATTTATGTGGGCGGTAATGGTGGCATTAAAACCGAAGTTGCCCAATTCTTATGCAAGGTAAAAACTTCCGATGAAGTACTGGAATACTCGGGCGCATTTATTCAAATCTATCGTGAGGAGGCGCGTTACCTAGACCGCACCGTACATTGGATAGAACGTGTGGGTTTGGAGTATGTAAAGCAACGTATATTAGAAGATGCTGAAGGTCGCAAGGCAGCTTATGAGCGTTTACTGTACGCACTACAAGGGGCAGTCAACCCGTGGGCGGAACGCGTAGAAAAACGCGCGCAGCACAAAGAGTACGAAACCATCACCGTATAAATTAGGATAAATTCATGAAAAAAAGCTTTTGGCAATCTGGCCATACCCCCACTTTGTTGTCTTCTTTTTTGTATTTCGATTTAAGTTTCATGGTATGGGTTTTGCTCGGACCGCTCGCCGTACAAATCGCTACCGATTTACAGCTGACCCCGGCAGAAAAAGGCTTGATGGTGGCCACGCCTGTATTGGCTGGAGCATTGTTGCGCATCGTCATGGGGGTGTTGGTTGACCAAATTAAACCTAAAATGGCCGGTCTGATTGGGCAGATCATCGTGATTATCAGTCTTCTAATTGCATGGTTACACGAATTACAAACCTTTCAACATACATTGCTGCTGGGTATTGGCTTAGGCTTTGCCGGTGCAGCGTTTGCAGTGGCATTGCCTTTAGCTAGTCGCTGGTATCCGCCAGAGCACCAAGGTACCGCATTAGGGATTGCAGGCGCAGGCAATTCAGGCACCGTATTTGCTGCTTTATTTGCGCCTAGCTTGGCGGTTGCCTATGGATGGAATAATGTGTTTGGTTTAGCGCTAATTCCACTGGGGATCGCATTGGCGGTATATATGATATTTGCTAAAGATAGCCCAGATTCCCCGCCTGCTAAATCTTTAAGCCAATATTTAGCTATTTTGAAAGATAAAGACGCCTGGTGGTTTATGTTTTTTTACAGCGTTACTTTTGGTGGCTTTGTAGGCCTAGCGTCAAGCCTCACCATCTATTTTAACGATTTATATAGCCTAGGCCCTGTGGTGGCTGGCTATTGCACTGCCGCCTGTGTATTTGCTGGCTCTATGATACGTCCGCTGGGTGGCTGGGTAGCGGATAGAATCGGCGGTATTCGCACCTTGCTCACCATGTACACATTGGCAGCCACCCTATTATTTATAATGAGCTTTGGCCAACCTAACTATCAATTAGCACTGGCAATCGCTATTCCGGTAATGGCAGCACTTGGCATGGGCAACGGCGCGGTATTCCAACTGGTGCCGCAACGCTTTCGCAAAGAAATTGGCGTGATGACAGGGTTAGTGGGCATGGCAGGGGGTATCGGTGGGTTTTATCTTGCCGCTAGCCTAGGTTATATCAAACAAAGTACCGGTAACTATCAGCTTGGCTTGATTATTTTTGCCGGCTTAGCCGTGTTAGCCATTATAGGTCTCATGGGCGTTAAAACGCGCTGGAGAACCACTTGGGGATCGGCAACTGCCACTACGGCAAAAGTATAAAATTAAATTTAGGTGGCAAAAAACCATTGGCTTACAAAAATTCTAAGCCATAAAACCAACAACTTAATCAACACTACGTTCAGGTCTTAGCATTACATATGTCACTAAAATTTGAAATTGGTCAATCTAGCCTGACGGGCCCTCGTGTACGCAACGAAGATTTCATCGGTGTGGTGACGCCTGCACGTGAGCAATTAAGTGCTAAGGGTGCACTGATTGCAGTGGCCGATGGTGTGAGTGGTAATGCCGGTGGGGGCGAAGCGGCTGAGATGACCGTGCGTACCGTTTCATCAGATTATTATGCTACGCCCGATACTTGGGCGCCACATGCCGCGCTCGATAAAGTAATTACCGCTGCAAACCGCTGGGTGCTCGCACAGGGTAATGCCAATCGCGATATGGCAGGCATGGCAACCACGCTGTCCTTACTCGTATTGCGCGGTGCTCGCTATTATCTGGCTCACGTGGGCGATACCCGCATTTATCTGTTACGCAACGGCATCCTCAAACAGCTCACCGTAGATCATGTGTGGGATAGGCCCGATATGCGTCACGTGCTGAAGCGCGCCATTGGCTTGGATCAGCATTTAACTGCGGATTATGCGGATGGAAATTGTGCGGTAGGCGATATTTTCGTGCTCATGACCGATGGGGTATGGGATGCCCTAAGCGAGCAAGAAATCCGGGCTGGTTTAGTCAAGTTTGATAGTTTACAAATGGTGGCAGATAGCCTAACCAAGCTTGCCCTAAAAAAGGGCAGTACCGATAATACCACTGCGGTGCTAGTCAAAATTACTGACTTAAGTGAGGATACCCTTACCGATTTAATTGCCGGTGGTAAACACCTAGCGGTGCCTCCTAAGCTGGGAATAGGTGAATTTATCGACGGCTTTGAAGTGCTAGAAGTCATGCATGAGTCGCGCGCCAGTTTGCTCTATAAAATCCGCAACACTGATAGTAAACAACTGTTTGTCCTTAAAACCTTGCAACCGCTATTAGCGAGCGATAGCGATAGCTGTAATGCGCTACTGAATGAAGAATGGCTCACCAAGCGCGTAGTGTCACAATATGTACCCCAAATATTGCCGTTATCAACAGAAAATCGTAGCAAGCTGTATTTTGTGATGAGCTGGCATGAAGGCGCCACTTTGCAACAACGTTTGGATAGCGGTCATCACCTCACGGTAAGCGGTGTCGCTAAAACAGGGGTGGAAATTTTACGTGGATTAGGCGCCTTGCATCGCTTGAGCATCATTCACCGTGACATTAAGCCCGCCAATATTCATCAAGGTAGCGATGGGCGCATTCGATTATTGGATTTGGGCGTCGCCCTCAACAGTTATATGGATAACATCGAAACCATGCCCAACCCGGGTACCCCCAGCTTTATGGCGCCAGAGTTGTATGAAGGGACAGAAGCTACCAGCCAAACGGATGTGTATGCTGTCGGTGTGACGCTTTACCATCTACTCACTCGGCATTATCCCTATGGCGAGATTGAGCCGTTTCAGCAACCAAAATTTGGCGAGCCCGTGCGCCTTACACGCTACCGTCCGGATATCCCGCAATGGCTAGAAAATATCGTACTCAAAGCAGTGGCGCGTGATGTGAATATGCGATTTGAAACGGCAGAAGAAATGCTACTTGCACTGGAGCATGGTGAATTAAAACCCATTTTAGCCCGCACGCGCACGCCACTCATTGCCCGTGCCAGATTAATTAAATGGCAATGGATTGCTATTTTTTCATTCATCGTGAATATTCTGTTACTTTATTTATTAATTGTTTCTTGAGAGATTAACGCATGAGCCGTTGGGTAAAAGTTGCACCATTTGTAGAAGTTCCAAGACTTGGCGCGCGCGTAGTGCGCACCAAAGACGCAGAAGGTAACCCCTTTGACATTGGTGTTTTTAGACTGGAAGACGATCGTATTTTTGCCATTAATAACAGTTGTCCGCATAAGGCAGGGCCCTTGTCTCAAGGTATTGTTTATGGTGACAAAATCGCTTGTCCGCTGCATAGCTGGAAAATAAGCCTGATTGACGGTAAAGCGGAAGCGCCTGATGTGGGTGAAACCGCCTGTTTTAATACTAAAGTTGAGGATGGATTTGTGTATCTGGAACTAAAAACCTTGGAGGCTGAGGCTTGAGTGCAAGCAGCCCTATTGCATTTGTAAAAAAACCAAAACCCTCGGTTTTTACAAAATCCACCTGCTGCTACTGTGGAGTGGGCTGCGGCGTGATAATCGAATCGCAAGGCAATCAAATCGTTCATGTTAAAGGGGATCCTGATCATCCTGCCAATTTTGGTAGATTGTGCACTAAAGGCTCAACGCTACACTTAACCGCCAAACTGGATAATCGCGCGCTTTATCCTGAAATGCGTCTTACCCGCGAAGCGAAGCGCAAACGCGTTTCGTGGGAGGTTTCGCTCGATTTTATTGCGAATAAGTTTGCGCAAACCATAGAGACTTACGGCCCGGATGCTGTCGCTTTTTATATTTCAGGCCAACTGCTCACCGAAGATTATTACGTCTTCAACAAACTCGCCAAAGGGCTTATCGGCACCAATAACGTCGATACCAACTCGCGTTTATGTATGAGCTCTGCGGTTACGGGCTATAAGGCCACCCTTGGTGCAGATGCGCCACCCGCCTGTTATGAAGACATTGATCACACCGATTGTTTGTTTATTGCGGGCAGCAATACCGCTTTTGCGCACCCCATTATTTTTAGGCGAATCGAAGACGCAAAAGCCAAAAACCCGAATCTAAAAATCATCGTAGTGGATCCAAGGCGCACGGATACAGCGCAGGTAGCCGATTTACATCTGGCCATTTTACCTGGCACAGATGTCGCTTTATTCAACGGCATGCTGCATGTCATGCTATGGGAAGGTCTGCTTGATATCGCGTACATTGACGCGCACACTGTTGGCTTTGATGCCCTAAAAGACACTGTGCGTGAATATACGCCAAAAATGGTTTCCGATATTTGCGGTATCAAAGAATCTGACCTGATGACTGCTGCCAAATGGTTTGGCAAAGGCCCCACTTTAAGCATGTATTGTATGGGGCTTAATCAGAGCATTCATGGCACCGATAAAAATGCTGCTCTCATCAACCTGCATCTGGCAACGGGTCAAATCGGCAAGCCGGGAGCAGGGCCGTTTTCGCTCACCGGTCAACCTAACGCCATGGGTGGACGCGAGGTAGGTGGCATGGCTAATTTATTGTCTGGTCATCGCGATTTGGCCAACGCAGAACATCGGGCAGATGTCGCTAAATTATGGGGGGTGGATGACGTTCCAGCCACGCCTGGTAAAACTGCGATTGAGATGTTTAATGCGGTAAAAGAAGGTAGCATCAAGGCTATCTGGATTGCTTGTACCAATCCCGCTCACTCCATGCCAGATCTCAATAATGTGCTCGCAGCCTTAAACGAGGCGGAGCTGGTGGTAGTGCAAGATGCGTTTAATCATGCCGAAACATGCCAATATGCCGATGTACTACTGCCTGCCAGCACCTGGGGTGAAAAAGAAGGTACTGTCACCAACTCGGAGCGTCGTATCACTCGGGTAAACCCAGCCATTCCTCCTCCGGCAGAAGCCCGTCACGACTGGGCCATTATGGTAGATTTTGCACAGCGCCTTGAGAACAAGCTTGCAAAAAATGCTGGGCTATTTCCCTACACCACCCCTGAGCAAATTTTTAACGAGCATGCAGAAACTACACGTGGTCGCGATTTAGATATTACTGGCTTAAGTTATGCCCTGCTTAACCAACAAGGCCCTCAACAATGGCCTTTTGCTGCGGGCGCCACTTTAGGCAAAGCAAGACTGTATAGCGACGGCGTTTTTCAAAAACCTGATGGTAAAGCACAGTTCGTGAATGCCGTTTATAAGCCTACCGCAGATAAAACGGATGCACGGTATCCATTGCATTTACTCACCGGACGTCTGCGCGACCAATGGCACGGCATGAGCCGTACCGGCACTGTGGCACAACTGTTTAACCATGTGGAAGAGCCTGTTATCTCGATGAATGCAGACGATATGCAACGCCGCTCTATCAAATCGGGCGATATCGTTAAAGTATCTAATAAACGCGGTAGCCTTACTTTGGCGGTACAACAGTCTGATGAAGTTTCCGTCACGCAAACCTTCATTCCCATGCACTGGGGCAGCCAGTTTATACAGGGCTTAGGGGTGAATGCGCTGATGCCAAATATGTTTGATAAAACGTCTAAACAACCAGAACTAAAACATGCGGCTATCAAGCTGGAAAAGCTTGAATTACCTTGGCGTATGACTATTATGCGTAGCTGTAATAATTTACATCTATTGCAAAAGGTACGTAGCCTGATGCCTCATTTTCAGTATGCGAGCTGTGGATTATTTGGACGAGAATCGACACAAAATGAAGGAAAGTCTGATCAATCGGGCATGTTGATTTTGCGCGCAGCGCATGATGTGCAACCAGACAGCACGTTGATTAGTGAAATCGATACCCTGCTTGGTATGACGGATGACATGCCGCTATTGAACTATAACGATGCTAAACGCGGCATTTCTAAGCGTATCTTGGTTCAGCATGGTCAGGTGACAGGCGTACGTTTGATGGGCGAAACCTTGGCAACCGATTGGCTAAAGAATGTCATGACCACAGGCACTTTCTCTGAAGAACTCCGCCGCTGGGCACTTGCACCACTCGCTTCACCTCCCAATGGTCAACATGGGCGCGGCAAAATTATTTGCAACTGTCTGGATGTCGCAGAAAATGACATCCTTGAAACCATTCAAATGGGTGCAGATTTGCCTACACTGCAGAATAAACTCAAATGCGGCACAGAGTGCGGCTCTTGCCTGCCTGAACTCAAAAAATTAGTTCAACGCCATGGTGTCGTGCATCACTAAAATTTCAATCATTAAAAAATGCTTTTTATTACGCATAATTGTTGTTTAAAGTTAAAAGCGTTAAGCTAGCCGTTATGTAAAAGTATAATGAGGGGTAAGTGATGGCTACACAGCTCGACACAGATAAACCAGAACTCATTCACAGCAACGCTAAAAAATTCGAATGGATTAAACGACACTCGTCAATGGTGCGCGTAATGCATTGGATTAATGTGGTTTGTTTTTTTATCCTGTTAATGAGCGGCCTCAATATTTTTAATTCAAATGCAGTGCTTTATTGGGGGAAATCTTCTTATAACGGTACGCAACCTATCCTGCAAATTAAAGCCCAAAAAACCGAGCAAGGTGGCATGCTTGGTGTAACAACTCTGTTTGGGCACAGCTTTAACACCACTGGTGTATTGGGTCTTTCGCAAGTTAACGGGAAATGGACAGCGCGGGCTTTCCCTTCCTGGGCTACGATTCCAGACAGAAAATGGTTATCTATGTCGCGCTTGTGGCATTTTTTCTTTGCTTGGGTGTTTGTGATAAATGGTTTGATGTACATTACTTACGCAATCTATAGCCGTCATCTGACGCGCGATCTTACTCCCACGCCAAAAGATTGGCGCTCTATCGGGCAATCTATCAAAGATCACCTTCGCTTTAAGCACCCAACTGGCGAAGCCGCCAAACACTACAACGTACTACAAAAACTCACTTATTTAATCGTGATTTTCGTGTTGTTACCAATGGTAATACTCATGGGGCTAGCCATGTCGCCCATGGTTAACACGGTCATCACAGGCTGGGTAGATTGGTTTGGTGGAAGGCAATCGGCACGCACCCTACATTTTGTGGTGGGGTTTGCCTTGGTCGCATTTGTGTTGATTCATGTATTTGAAGTCATTATCACTGGACTATGGAATAACTTGCGGTCCATGATTACCGGGCGCTACAAAATTGAAACGCATAGTCATCATGATACAAAGGGAGACCACCCATGAAATTAATGCGCAAGGCTGAGCGATATATGGTAAGCCGGCGTCAGTTTATGGCACGTGTTTTAGCAGGGGCAGGCGCCATTTTATTGACTGGTTGCGATAGGCTCTCGCATACCGAATGGTTTCCCAAAATACTTGCTAGTGCTGAGGGTTTAAGCAATGGCGCACAACATTTATTTACCTCGCGCCAATCAATGGCACAGGAGTTTAGTGAGACCGACTTGTCACCGAGTTTTCGCAGTAATGGCACCTCTAACCCGAACAGTGCCGAATATGCCGCATTAGCCGAAAACAACTTTGTCGATTGGTCGCTAACAATTGACGGCTTGGTAGAACAACCGATGCAATTTACGCTGGCACAGCTACGCGCACTCCCTAGCCGCACACAAATTACCCGCCATGACTGCGTAGAAGGCTGGAGCGCGATTGGCAAATGGACTGGCGTACCTTTGCATCAAATATTGGTGCAGGTAAAACCGCTGTCACAAGCGCGCTATGCAGTATTCCACTGTGCAGACCCAATGGAAAAAGATGGCAGCAAACCCTATTATGAAAGCGTTGATATGGAAGATGCTTATCACCCGCAAACCATCCTTGCTTACGAACTAAATGATGCTATTTTGCCTATTGCCAACGGCGCACCTATCCGTCTGCGCGTAGAGCGGCAATTAGGCTACAAACATGCAAAATATATTATGCGTATTGAACTCGTCGAGAATTTTGCCAATATCGCTGGTGGCAATGGTGGTTTTTGGGAAGATGAAGGTTATGCTTGGTATGCTGGAATTTAGCTAAGCCAGTTACTGAGCGTTAACCCAAAACCGGGGCTCATTTGGCTCAAGGTGAAGCATTACCATATCGGCACGTCTTAATTTTTCGAAAGCTTCATCTAGTGAGATATTTTCACTTTTGGCCAATTGGGTTGCGATGGGCGTTGCCTGCCTTGTCCAAGCAGGATTTTCAATATAACCATGGTCTCTCATGCACATTCTGAAAACATGGGCTTTACGTCCGGCTATTTCAAGCCGCTGAAATTCAACTGCCGCCACCAAATGCGCGGCGGCCTTTTCTGTAATCGCCTCACATTCATTCACTGCAAACGCAAGTTGAGGGCTGTGTGGCAAGGGTTCATCACTTGTACTCATATTGTAATATAGCCACCCGCTACTGCCTGCTATCAAAACGAACGCACCTATCAGAATCTTAATCGATATATTCAATCCTCACCTCAGCTTATCATATGAGTCTATTTTTGCATTGCTAGCTCTGCCTCTAAGCTTTCAAGCAATTCTTCATTGACTGCTTTTAAGACAAGTCGAATCCTCTCAAGCTCGACGGTATTCCCTTCCGCTTTTGCCAGCAAGGCCAGTGCGTGCAAACTTGCAGGATGATTGTATGCAAAAGCAATCCTTTTTTAAAGTACTGTTGTGCATTGGCATGATCCCCTAATTTACGCCGAGCTTCCCCCAAATAATACCAAACCTCCGCGTTATTCGGCTCCATTAACGACCACTGAGTCGCTACTATCTGCACATCTTGCCAGCGCTGGTTTTGAAAGGGCAGTACAATCTGCATAAAAAATGGCCTAGCGGTATTCGGCGCATCCCAAAATGGTAAATCATGCGGTGCATCCAGCTCAATTGGCTGGGTTTCCAGCAACGCTTTTACCCACTTAATCGGCATATTGTAAAAATAGGCACGACGGCCTGGGCTTTTAAACGTGCTAATCCCCACCAGTTTTCCTGCATAATCAAACAACGGGCTACCGCTGGCACCAATCGAAAAAGCTGCTTTGCTGCGAATCACCTCGCTATCATCAAAGGGATAGAGGGCTTTAATGGTGCTTAGCTCAATATAAGGCGCGGGAGAATCACTGGGCATAGAAATAGAAATCACTGGTTGCTCGTAGCGCACAGAGGCAGAATCCCCTAGTTGTACCGGCTTAAGTTCTGCCCACTCAAATTTCAAAATACACAAATCGTGCTTCCAGTCAGCCTGCAATGATACTGGCGGATATTCTACGCCCCATTTGCTTACACTAATCCCGCTAGCGTTTGAAAGCACATGACAATTCGTCACCACATGGTCTTTGGTAATGGCCACACCTGTGCCAAAACCATGACCGCCAGATTTAGTCGTGGTAGATACCTTAACTAACGATTCCTTTAGCTGATACAAAAACGCATCAGATGGTTCTAGGCCTTTCTCTACTAAGGCCTCAGCGTAAGCATTCAACGAAATAAAACTGAACAGAAGCACACTTTTGGCAACACGCATCCAATAAATTAATTTCTTAAATCGGTGGTTAACTATTGGTTTCGGTATCATGTTGTTCATTAATTTTTTATTTAATATTAACAATGACCAATGCTAACAGCACAAATTCAACTTTACGCCACCTTACTGCGCAATTTAGTAAATCAGGCACATTAAAAGCCA
>JBQTJZ010000165.1:0-15220 GCA_052386615.1 Methylophilaceae bacterium | reverse complement strand
TAGTACAAAGTTCTGTCACTACATCTGCCCCAAAAGCACGTAACGAGGGCAAGTCATCTGCATAGGCTTCAAGCCTTAAACGTAACCAGCGAGGAATTTCCGCACCACAAATATCTGAAAAACGCGCTAACTGGGTATAATTATAGATGGGCATCACGCCTGGTATTATTGGTATATTAATACCCTCCTTGTTGCAACTATCCGCAAATCTAAAATAGGCGTCTGCGTTAAAAAAGTACTGGGTAATGGCAGAATTAGCACCCGCTTCCACTTTGCGCTTAAAATGCGCAATATCTTTAGCCGCTGAAATGGCTTCAGGGTGAAACTCGGGATAGGCCGCGACTTCTAGATGAAACCCGTCACCCGTTTCTTTGCGGATAAATTCAACTAATTCGGCTGCATACTTAAAATCGCCCGCGCTCACCTCACCAGAAGGTACATCACCGCGCAAAGTAATTAGGCGCTTAATTCCCTTGTTTTTATAGGTTACAAGTAATTCACGAATCTCTTCTTTACTGGATGAAATACACGAAATATGCGGCGCAGCTTGATAGCCCTCCGACTGTATTTCGAACACTGTTTCCATAGTGCGGTCTCGCGTTGAGCCCCCCGCGCCAAATGTGACCGAAAAAAACTCCGGTTTAAAGCTGGCAAGTTGGCTGCGCGTCTCTCGCAAATTAGCAATGCCCTCTGCCGTTTTAGGCGGAAAAAATTCAAAGCTTAAAGGAATGTTGTTCATCTTATTTTTTACTAATGAATAATGTCGCCAATAACCAAGCAATGACACTATAAGCTAAAGCACCGATAATACCTGCCATGAAGGTGCGCACTTCGAACCCTTGCAAAAAATGACCCACCCCCCAAAATAAGAGTCCGTTAATCACGAGGATAAATAAACCCAATGTAAGTATCGTCACAGGTAAAGTTAAAATCACCAAAATTGGCTTAATCAGCACATTCACCAGCCCAATCACCGCCGCTGCAATCAATGCAACGCCTAATCCAGCCACATGAATGCCAGGCACAAAATAGGCTACCGCCAATAATGCCAACGCATTGAGTAACCACCCAGCCAATAGCTTCATACCTGTTTCTCCTCTTAGTTAGTAACGATAATGTTCTGCTTTATATGGTCCCTGCTTCGAAACACCAATATACGCCGCTTGTTGGTCGGTAAGTGTAGTGAGTTGCGCATTCAATTTTTTCAATTGCAAAATCGCTACTTTCTCATCTAAGTGTTTAGGCAAAGTATAAACACCCACTGGGTATTTGTCTTGCCGCGTAAACAACTCGATTTGTGCAATGGTTTGGTTAGCAAAGCTGGAGCTCATCACATAGCTTGGGTGGCCCGTACCGCAACCCAAATTCACCAATCGACCCTTTGCCAAAAGAATAATCTTTTTACGCGCTTTTCCATTCATTGGGGGAAAAATCACATGATCCACTTGCGGTTTGATTTCGTCCCACTCATATTTTTCCAATGAAGCTACGTCAATTTCGTTATCGAAATGACCAATATTGCAAACGATTGCTTGGTCTTTCATTTTTGCCATATGGTCATGCGTAATCACATGATAGTTACCCGTTGCGGTGACAAAAATATCCGCATGCTCAGCCGCATAATCCATCGCTACCACACGGTAACCTTCCATGGCCGCTTGTAGCGCACAAATGGGATCAATTTCAGTGACCCAAACTTGGGCCGATAAGGCACGCAGCGCTTGTGCAGAGCCTTTGCCCACATCGCCATAACCAGCCACCACAGCCACTTTACCAGCAATCATCACATCGGTTGCGCGCTTAATTGCATCCACCAACGATTCACGGCAACCATATAAGTTGTCAAACTTAGATTTAGTCACAGAATCATTCACGTTAATGGCGGGAAAAGCTAATTTTCCTTCTTTATGCATTTGATACAAACGATGCACACCAGTCGTAGTTTCTTCGGTTACACCGATAATTTTGCTCAAACGTACTGAATACCAAGTTGGGTCAACTTTTAACTTTTCTTTAATTGAATTGAATAAGCAGATTTCTTCTTCAGAACTAGGATTTGCAATCACAGATAAATCTTTTTCAGCACGTGTACCCAGATGCAGTAGTAAAGTCGCATCGCCCCCATCATCCAAAATCATGTTGCTAAACCTTAGTTTGCCATCTTGGTCATTCGCCCACTCAAAAATGCGATGGGTATAATCCCAGTACTCAGTGAGCGTTTCACCCTTCACAGCAAATACCGGCGTTCCGCCGGCAGCAATTGCCGCGGCTGCATGGTCTTGTGTTGAGTAGATATTGCAAGATGCCCAACGTACTTCTGCGCCTAAATCTTTGAGCGTTTCAATGAGGACAGCCGTTTGAATCGTCATGTGGAGTGAGCCAGTAATCCGCGCCCCTTTTAAGGGCTGCGCTTTAGCATATTCCTCACGAATAGCCATTAAACCCGGCATTTCAGTTTCAGCAATCGCAATTTCCTTACGTCCGAAAGTTGCCAAATTAATATCGGCAATTACATAGTCTTTGGTGTCAGTCACAGTCTTCATATATGTTTCCTAGAATGTGGTGTGACCAGAAGGGAAGCTGAGAACAGAAAAACGGCTTTCTGTTCACCCAAATCCCGTGTCTGGCACGGTTTAAATGTGGTGAACGCCGTTACAAACTTTTAACTAGTTTGTAAACCGAGCCTGGGATTTGCATGAAACAAACCTCGCAACGTTCCTCGGTTAATAATGACTAAAGGCGAAATTATAATGAAATCATCCGCTTTGTAAAGTGATGATTCCATTAATTAATCTGTAGCTACAGCCCTGCTGCTGTCTTAAGGGTTGCTGCTTTATCAGTAGCTTCCCAGGTAAATTCCGGCTCATCACGACCAAAATGCCCATAAGCCGCCGTTTTGGTGTAAATCGGGCGCAACAAATCGAGCATTTTAACAATCCCTTTAGGGCGCAAATCAAAATGCTCGTTCACTAAAGCCGTCAAAGTCGCGTCAGATACTTTACCAGTGCCATAGGTTTCTACCATGATAGAAGTTGGGCGCGCCACGCCAATGGCGTAGCTAATTTGCACCATGCACTTATCAGCCAAGCCAGCCGCCACAATGTTCTTAGCCACATAGCGTGCTGCATAAGCCGCACTACGGTCCACTTTTGAGGGGTCTTTACCTGAAAACGCGCCACCACCATGCGGCGCAGCGCCACCGTAAGTGTCGACAATAATTTTACGCCCAGTTAAGCCGCAATCGCCTTGTGGACCACCCACTACAAAACGGCCAGTTGGGTTAACTAAGTATTTAATCTCACCCTTAATAAGCGCTTTTGGCAGCATGGGTTTGATAATTTCTTCAATGACTGCTTCGCGAATCGCTGTTAATTCCATTTCTGGTGCGTGCTGGGTAGAAACCACGACGGTGTCAATTGAATCAGGTTTGCCATCCACGTATTTCACGGTGACTTGGCTTTTTGCATCTGGACGCAACCAAGCCAAACGACCATCTTTACGCAATTGCGCTTGGCGCTCCATCAAGCGATGACTCAACCAAATGGGCAATGGCATCAGTTGTGGTGTTTCATTTACTGCATAGCCAAACATCAAGCCTTGGTCACCTGCACCTTGGTCGAGCGGGTCGTCATGTGCGCCATCAACCCCTTGTTTAATATCTAGCGATTGTTTGTCATAAGCGACGAGTACCGCACAGCCTTTGTAATCAATGCCATATTCCGTATTGTCGTAGCCGATGCGTTTAATAGTGTCACGTGCGACCTGAATATAGTCAACATTTACATTAGGTTTAGTAGTAATTTCACCTGCCAATACGACCAACCCCGTATTAGCTAGCGTTTCTGCGGCGACACGTGCGGTGGGATCTTGCGTAAGAATCGCATCTAAAATGCTATCGGATACTTGGTCTGCGAGTTTGTCTGGATGCCCTTCAGAAACTGATTCTGAAGTAAAAAGATATTCGTTCATATGCGCCTTGAAAAGATAAATTAAAATTTTGCAATGACGCGCTTACTAAAGGCTAAAGCAAACACGTCAGGACAATTAAAGGAGTGCGTATTGTACCTATTTTTTGTAGTTAAAATGCGATTTAACGCTAATAATTTAATAACAAGCACTTTTATCAGCTTGAATTAATGCTATAAATGCACTATGAAACTTAAGTTCACAAAAATGCAAGGCACTGGTAACGATTTTGTAATAATTGACGCTTACTCATCCTCTATCCCGCTTAACACAAACCAAATCAAAAAGATTGCTAACCGTTACTTTGGTGTGGGTTGCGATCAATTATTAATGGTAGAAAAAACTGCTACATCGAATGTAGATTTTCGCTATCGCATCTTTAACGCTGATGGCGCTGAAGTAGCGCAGTGTGGTAACGGTGCACGCTGCTTTGTACGCTTTGTGGTAGAAAAAGGCTTAACTAACAAACATGAAATTGTGGTTGAAACAGCCAGTGGTATCATCTCTCTTAAGTTGCAAGAAAATGGCCAAGTAACGGTGAACATGAGCGCTCCTCGTTTTAACCCCGCTGAAATTCCTTTTGTAACGGAGAGCCTTCAAAAGCAATATTTGCTAAACCTCGCTCACCAAACCATTACTATTTCGGCACTTTCTATGGGCAATCCGCACGCGGTCACTTTGGTAGATAATGTTGACACAGCCAATGTAAGTGAACTTGGTCCACAAATTGAATCACATAGTAGCTTTCCGCAACGCGTGAATGCTGGCTTTATGCAAGTGGTCAATCTGCATGAAATTAAGTTGCGCGTTTACGAACGTGGCAGCGGAGAAACGCTCAGTTGTGGCACTGGAGCATGCGCTGCCGTTGTAAGTGGCATACAATTAGGTCTATTGCAATCCCCCGTGTTGGTGAACACGCGTGGCGGAAAATTAAGTATCGAGTGGCTGGGGGCAAGCCATCCCGTCATGATGACTGGTCCAGCCGAAATTGTGTTTGAAGGCCAAATAGACATTTAAAGTGAGCGATTTAATTTTTAGGAACCAACATGCAAGAAGATGACATTAAAACGTATTTAAAAAACAATCCGCATTTTTTCGAGGAAAATGCTCACCTGCTGGCCGATATTCATCTACCTAGTCCGCACGGCAGTGGCACCATTTCACTGGCAGAACGTCAACAATTGGCGCAGCGAGACAAAATTAATGCGCTGGAGGAACACTTTACCGAACTGGTTATTAATGCAAAAGAGAATGATGCTATTGCCAATAAAATTCATGCGCTTAATCTCAAACTACATAAAGCAGCAAGTTTTGATGCCATTGAGCAACTTGTTAGCGCCCACTTGCCCGAATATTTTGAGTTATCTGAAACCTGTTTGCGTGTTTGGGCGAAACCTCTAGAGGCAAGCACGGTTTCTAATTTAGTGTTTAGTCCAGTCCCAGAAGCTACTCAATCGTGGATAAATGCACTTGAACAACCTTATTGTGGTGCGCCCCCAGAAATTGTGACGGAAGATTGGTTTATAGAGCCAGTCGCCTCGCTCGCCCTTATTCCATTGCATGGCGAGCAGGCCATCGGCTTTTTGGCGTTGGCGAGTGATGATAAAAATCGTTTCTTTAGCGAGATGGGAACGGATTTTCTGGCTAAAGTTGGTGAGATTATTAGTGCGGCGCTGTCACGACATATTAAGATAGACTAATTCACTCTTATCAATAAGTAATGTGAACTTTTTAACTGAGTATCTCAATTTCTTAAATTTTGAACGTGGCTTAAGCCCCCTCACAAGAGAAAACTACGCGCGTGATATCAAGCAACTATTCGCTTTAAGCGGTGAAACTGCGCTTAATCATCTGCAAAATACCCATATACGCCGCTTTATCGCTAGCTTGCATAGCAAGGGCTTGGGCGGCAAAAGCATCGCGCGCATGCTTTCTAGCTGGCGTGGATTCTTCGATTATTGTATACAGCGTCATGGTTTTAGCAACAACCCTGTCATTGGGTTACGTGCACCAAAATCTGCCAAAACATTACCACAAGCGCTTTCTATCGAACAAGCTGTGAAGCTGGTAGATATTAACGATGATAGTATTTTGAGCGTGCGCGACCATGCAATTTTAGAATTGTTCTATTCGTCAGGTTTACGCTTAAGCGAACTGGTAAATTTGAATATCGACCAATTAGATTTTGCCGAAGGGACTGTGACTGTAACTGGTAAGGGCAACAAAACGCGCATGGTACCTATCGGCAGTCACGCTATTGAAGCTTTGCAACAATGGCTAAAACAACGTACCCAGTGCCTGACAGCTAACTTTACCGAGAAAGCCGTGTTTATCGGGCGGCAAGGCAGACGGATTTCAGCGCGTAATATTCAATATCGCCTAAAAACATGGTCTATTAAGCAAGGCATCAACTCGCCCGTGCATCCACACATGCTGCGTCATAGCTTTGCCACACATGTGCTGCAATCCAGCGGCGATTTACGTGCCGTGCAAGAAATGCTAGGCCACGCCAATATTAGTACCACGCAGGTGTATACCCATTTGGATTATCAGCATCTCACTAAGGTATACGATCAAGCACATCCACGCGCCAAGAAAACCAGTGTAAAGAAAATCTAGCCACATTAACGCCAGTTTCTTGTTTTTGTTGATTTTCTGTTACTATCGGCTTCATGTTACAGCGGTTTCTCGTTCATTTCAGCTTGGTGGTGCTATTTGCATTAACGCAAATAGGCGTTGTTTCGCACGAAATTAGCCACTTTTCTGAAAATCAAACCCAGAGCCAACAAGATCAGACATCACATGAAAGCCCTTGTGAAAAGTGTATTGTCTATGCGAACGCCGCAGCAAACGGCTTAGTCCATGCGTTTGTTTTTGATGTTATTCATAGCAAACATACCTTTGAAGCTGGCTATCAAGTCAGCTTTCAATCTACCTCAAGTTTCGCCTACCGCGCTCGCGCACCCCCTACTCCCCCGCTCGCTTAATTTTTACTTTCCAAGCTGGGTTTGGTCTAGCTTGGTTTTTATTATTTGCTTTGTGGGGGTATTATGTCTTTATCTAAATCAGCGTGGCGCATTCCAGCAATACCAGCGCGCAAAAAACTATTTCTAGCTGTGGCTATTGCATTGACAAATGCCACTATTTTTAACCAACCCGGTTTCGCCGAAGAAACCAATATTAACCTTAGACCAGTGCCGGTCACTGGCAATCCTCTAGGCGTCGCCTCAGACGAGCTGGTCGTACCAGTATCGGTGCTGAACGGGCGTGAACTCAGTTTACGCCGCGAGGGCACGCTGGGCGAAACACTCAACGGTATTCCAGGTGTTACCGCCACCCAATTTGGCCCTAATGCTTCACGCCCGATAATTCGTGGCCTAGATGCTGAACGTGTACGCATCATGCAAAACGGCATCGGCATTTTAGATGCTTCTTCACTCAGTTTTGATCATGCGATTTCGCTTGACCCTTTGGTGATTGAACAAATCGACGTGGTACGCGGACCAGCCGCCTTGTTGTACGGCGGTAGCGCAATAGGCGGCGTAGTAAATGCCATCGATCATCGTATTCCACAAGAAAAACTGGATGGCATTACAGGGCGTGCCGAAGCGCGTTTTGGCGGGGCGGATAGCACACGTAACGCTGCGGCCGTGGTGGATGTAGGTAATGGAAAATTCGCAATTCATGCGGATATTTATAAGCGTAAAACCAGCGATTTAGATATTCCAGGCTTTGCCGTATCACGCCGTAAAAGCGAGGCAGATGGCACGCCTCGTGAGAATCGAGGCAAGCTGGTAAATAGTGACGCAGATGCAGACGGTGGCGCACTAGGGGCATCACTCACCTTTGATCATGGTTACGCCGGGCTTTCTTATTCTGAATTTAACAATAACTACGGTGTAGTGGCAGAAGAAGAAGTACGTATTGACATGGAAAGTCAGCGCTGGGATTTTGCCACAGAATTTAAGGATTTAGGCACTTTCATTCATCGAGTCAAATTTCGCATCGCGCATACCGATTACCAACATGCAGAGCTTGAAGGCGCCGAAGTAGGGACTACTTTTAAAAACCGTGGTGTTGAAGGCTCCTTTGAAGCTAGTCATACCAATATTGGTAATATCTCTGGCGTCATAGGTTTTCAGTTTGATAATACCAATGTTGAGGCTTTGGGAGAAGAAGCCTTTGTGCCAAGCGTAAACACGCAGCATCAGGCACTATACGTCTACGAAGAACTACCAATCGATGCACATAAAATTACTTTTGGTGGGCGCTTAGGGCATACCAGTGTCGATTCTAAAGATACTGTGAATTTTGGTGCCGGGCAAAGCAACAGTTTTAATCCTAATAGCTTTGCATTGGGTGGTTTATATACCATTAACCAGAACTGGTCACTTACTAGCAATTTATCGCATAACGAGCGTGCGCCCAGTTACTTTGAGCTTTATGCCAATGGCGCGCACATCGCTACTGGTCAATTTGAAGTGGGTAATAGTAACTTTGATAAAGAACGCTCTAATGGATTGGACGCACAGATACGCTGGGAAAATGGCAAAAATTCGTTGAGTGTCGGTGCTTACTACACACGCTTTAGCAACTTTATTGGCTTATTTGATACTGGCAATATTGAACCAGTATCAGGCCTACCTATCGCGCAATTTACTAGCGTGCCTGCGGTATTTAAAGGCTTGGAAATCGAGGGTAAATTTAACCTTACCGATAATCTCGATTTGCTGGCGCGCGGCGATTATGTCCATGCAAAAGATAGACGCAACAACGATTACCTACCACGCATTTCGCCGCTCCGTTTAGGGGCTGGCTTGCAATATCAGCTGGGTAATTTTAGTGCTAACTTGGATGTGTTGCATGCATTTAAGCAAAACAACACTACCGCTAACGAACTGAAAACCGATAGCTACACCAATATGACCGCGCTGATAGCTTATAAACTGCCCACCAAGTTTAATCTGGAATTGTTTGCCAAAACCAACAATCTGCTGGATGACGAAATTCGTGAGCACGCTTCGTTCTTAAAAGACATCTCGCCCGCGGGAGAAAGGTCTGTGCTATTTGGATTACGTGGAGATTTTTAAGCAACCCTAACCTTAGGCGTGATTGCGGACAACTTCGCAATCACGCACAAATTCTTAGGTAAAAATCACCAGACCCCAAACGACAAAAAACAGCATCAATGCGACGAATACCGCCGCACTACCAATATCTTTAGAGCGCTTGGCGAGTGCATGGTGCTCGATAGAAGTATGGTCTACCGCTGCCTCAATTGAGGAATTTAACAACTCCACAATCAGCACTAGAAAAATGACGCCCACTAACAAAATTCTTTCAAATTTATCGTGACCTAAATAAAGCCCGAGCGGAATCAGCACTACCGACAGCAACAACTCTTGGCGAATCGCCGCCTCAAACTCATAGGCCGCTTTAAAGCCTGCCATCGAATAACCAAATGCGCCAGCAATACGCTGCAAACCATTTTTACTTTTATAAGGGCTTTCCATTGAACATTTCCTCACGAATAATGCGCGATATTAACACGTGTACTCGCACCTCTTACAGGCATGCGTTATCATAATGCTTTAATTTGGTTTAAGGCTTACACATGGCACGTACAGTAAATTGTATTAAATTAGGCAAAGAAGCCGATGGCATGGACTTCCCACCCTATCCGGGCGAGCTTGGCAAAAAAATCTACCTGAATGTTTCTAAAGAAGCTTGGGCAGCTTGGCTCAAACAACAAACCATGCTGGTGAACGAAAACCGCCTAAGCTTGGCCGATCCATCGGCAAGGCAATATTTAAAAGAACAAACCGAGAAATATTTTTTTGGTGAAGGCGCTGATACCGCAAGCGGGTATGTGCCACCTAAAGTTTAGCTTGCCACTAAACAAATAAGTCTTAAGCATACAAAAAGCTTTTTAGTGCAACGGCCAACCTTATTTCTTAAACGTTTTCACACCATCCGCCGTCGCCAGCAACAATATATTGGCAGGACGCGCTGCAAACAAACCATTGGTCACCACACCGACGATTTGGTTGATTTTTGCCTCCATCACTACTGGGTCTGGAATATTCAAGCCCCACACATCTAAAATCACGTTGCCATTATCCGTAGTAAAATCACGCAATTTGGGCTGTCCGCCCAGTTTCACCAGCTCGCGCGCCACATAACTACGCGCCATTGGCAGCACTTCTACTGGCAACGGAAACTTGCCCAGTACGGGCACATATTTGGTTTCGTCACAAATACAGATAAAAGTTTTAGCCACAGCCGCCACGATTTTCTCACGCGTCAATGCTCCGCCGCCGCCTTTTAGCATGTGCAGGTGCTCGGTAATTTCATCGGCACCATCTACATAGATATCCATGCTATCAATGCTGTTTAAGTCGAACACTTCAATACCACGATCGCGCAAACGCTGTGCCGTGCCTTCGCTACTTGCTACCGCGCCATCGATTTTGCTTTTTACCTTGGCAAGCTCTTCAATAAAATAATTGGCGGTTGAACCCGTGCCCACACCAATAATGCCGCTTTTAACATATTCTACGGCCGCACGAGCGACTTGTTGTTTTAATTCATCTTGCGTAAATGCCATATCACTCAATTCCTTATAAATTCTTTATAATGATGCCAAACCATCACTATACACTGCAACCTTATATTTCAAAAAACAGGCTATTAAAAATCCAGAATGTCAGTCAATTATTTAGAAAAAATAGAAAACTCACACGTTTATGATGTAGCCAAAAACACTCTGCTGGAGTTTCAACCCAATTTATCGGCACGCATCCATAACCGAGTGCTGTTAAAACGCGAAGATATGCAGCCTGTTTTTTCGTTCAAGCTACGTGGCGCTTATAACAAAATGGCTCACCTGCCTGCCGATGTTTTGCAACGGGGGGTGATTGCGGCCAGCGCGGGTAACCATGCACAGGGTGTAGCACTTGCCGCGCAAAAACTGGGCTGTCGCGCAGTCATTGTCATGCCAACCACCACACCACTTATCAAGATTAATGCCGTTAAAACCCGTGGAGCTGAAGTCGTTTTATTTGGTGATAGTTATTCTGATGCTTATGTACATGCGCTTAAGCTTGAGCAACAGCAAACGCTCACTTTTGTGCACCCATATGATGACCCCGATGTAATTGCCGGGCAAGGCACTATTGCGATGGAAATCTTAGAAGCGCATCCTGAGCCAATCGAGGCAATTTTCTGCTGTGTGGGCGGTGGCGGCTTGCTGGCAGGCATTGCAGCCTATGTAAAAGCGAAACGCCCTGAAATTAAAGTGATTGGCGTTGAGGCCAAAGATGCCGAGGCCATGACTGAGTCTCTCAGAGCAGGTAACCGTATCATGTTAGAGCAAGTAGGCTTATTTGCTGATGGAGCGGCGGTGAAACAAGTGGGTGAGCACACATTTAAGCTTTGCCAGCAATACGTGGATGAAATGATGGTGGTTGATAACGACGCGATTTGCGCAGCGATTAAAGACGTGTTTGAAGATACCCGCAGTATTTTAGAGCCCGCTGGCGCACTGGCTACCGCTGGCATTAAAGAATATGTGCAGCGTAATAATATTAGCGGCAAAACGCTGATTGGTATTGCTTCTGGTGCCAATATGAATTTTGACCGCCTGCGTTTTATTGCAGAGCGCGCTGAGATTGGTGAAAAGCGCGAAGCAGTCTTGGCAGTCACTATTCCCGAAAAACCAGGAGCGTTTAAAGCTTTTTGTCGCCTATTGGGCGAGCGTAACATTACTGAGTTTAATTATCGCTATTCGGATCCAAAAGAGGCGCATATTTATGTGGGTGTTGCGGTGCAAGACCCTGAGGAATCAGCCAAACTGGTAGCAAATTTACGGGCTGAAAGCTTGCCTGCGCTGGATTTAACCGATAACGAAGTTGCCAAGTTGCATTTACGTCACTTGGTAGGTGGGCACGCCCCTCAAGCGGAATATGAAGTGGTGTTCCGATTTGAATTCCCAGAAAAGCCGGGCGCGCTGATGAAGTTTTTAGATACCATGGGTCACGATTGGAATATCAGTCTATTTCATTACCGCAACCACGGCGCAGATTTCGGCCGCGTATTGGTGGGTATACAAGTGCCGCCAAATGAACAAACTGAGTTTCTCACGTTCTTACAAAACTTGGGTTATCCTTATTGGGATGAAACCGAGAATCCGGCCTATCGGTTGTTTTTAGGCTAATTGGTTGTATTCACTCACAAGATTGGCTATTTATAACCAGTGTAAAACATATCTGTTTTTAACTACCTGTTTTAATTAAACTAAATTGTATATACAATTGAGTATAGTTTTTGCTTAACTATAAGCTTATTTAATGATATCTGCTAAAAAGTAGATGCTACTTTGGAGAAAACGAATGAGATTTACCCCTGTTCTAAATAAAACCCATGCTAGCCTGCTATTGCTAGCGATGATTGCTGGTGTTGTTGCTTGCGGCAAAGAATCAACAGAAGAAGCCCCAGCCGCCCAAGCAGTTCTTTCTGCCACTGCTAATACTGCTAGCGGGGTTGCTTATGTCACCAGCCAAGATGCGGGAGTAAGTGTTATCGACCTTGCTACGATGGAAGTAGTAAAAAGTTTTGATGCAAAGGCTGCCGGGCCAAGAGGATTGGGCGTAACAGACGATGGTAAAAAACTGATTGTGGCTACACGTGAAAACGAAAGCATTTCCGTGATTGACACCACCACAGGCGAGGTATTACAGCAAATCAATGTAGGTAAAAATCCAGAGTTTGTCCGCATTAGCGGTAATTTTGCCTACATCTCATCCGAGCCAAGTGCCAAAGGCGGCCCACCGCCAAAACCAGGCACAGAAGATGAAGAGGAAGATGATGAAGAGAAAATTCCAGCACGCATCGCAGTGGTAGATTTAACCGAAGGTAAAAAAGTAAAAGAGATTGTGGGTGGCCCCGAAACCGAAGGGATTGAGTTCTCAGCAGATGGCAAAAATTTGGTGATTACCAATGAAGCTGATAACACCGTGACAGTGCACAATATAGAAGATGGTAAGCTGATTAAAACCATTAGCACCCATGAATATGGTGACCGTCCGCGTGGCATCAAAGTATCTCCCGATGGTAATACTTATCTTGCCACACTAGAGTATGGTAATAAATTTATGGTGTTAGACAAAGACTTCAACTTTGTACGCACCGTAGATACAGGGCAGGTGCCTTACGGAGTGGCCTTTGATAACAAAGGTGAGCGCATTTTCGTAGCGGCGAACAAAGAAAAAGCGCTACAAGTGTTTGATGCTAAAACTTACGAAAAAATCAAAGATATCCCAACGGGTAACCGTTGCTGGCACTTCACTTTTACCCCGGATGACCAACAGATTTTATTGGCCTGCGGTAAATCGGATGCTGTTTATGTGATTGATGTTGAAAAGCTGGAAGTGATTAAGCAAATTGAAGTGAAGAACTTACCTTGGGGTATAGTAACGTATCCGAAAGCCATGGGTAGTTTAGACACAAAATAAACCGTCATCTTCAATGATAAAAAAGCCCCGCACCGGGGCTTTTTTATTGCAATTTTTTAACTATCAATGCCCAGTCTCTTGGATCTACCGGCGTAATAGATAGACGATTACCGCGCTGTAAAATGCGCAAATTTGTGAGTTCAGGTGTTTCGCGCATTTCTTTCAGGCTCAGCAATCTGGTTTTTCGTACCAGCTTGACATCCACATTAAACCAGCGCGGCATCTCAGGCGTTGCTTTTGCGTCGAAATATTTATGTCCCTTAACAAATTGAAAACGATCTGGATATGCCAGCGCACTGACTTCACATATACCGGCAATACCAGGCGCATCACAATTGGAATGATAAAACAGTACGCCATCACCTACCTGCATTTGGTCGCGCATAAAATTACGTGCCTGATAATTGCGCACCCCATACCAATCCACTGTTTGCTTAGGCATGGTGGCAAGACTATCAATGGATACATCGCCAGGCTCAGATTTCATTAACCAATAACGCATAAAATCTACAATCTCCAAAAGTAATCACTTGCTTTTTGGTATGATAAATGAAGTCAACATTTTAGGGCAAAAGCATGGCGCGCAATGTTTTAGGTACACCATTACAGGGGTGTAGTTTAGTTCCACTTACTGGATTTACCCGCACAGGTTGTTGTGAAACGGGCGCAGAAGATAGCGGTAACCATACCGTGTGTGTGCAAGTCACCGAAGAGTTTCTGGCATTTTCAATCGCTCAAGGCAACGATCTCAGCACACCCCATCCTGAATATGGATTTGAGGGACTCAAACCGGGGAATCGATGGTGTGTTTGTGCTGTACGCTGGTTAGATGCGAGTGAAGCAGGTTTTGCACCGCCTGTGATACTAGAAGCCTGCCACGAAAAATGCTTAGACATTGTCACTTTGGCGGATTTGAAATATCACGAATTGCGTTAATAGCAAACTGGATATTCTCTGTGGTGTTACCTGAGCCGTTAATCCTGAACCAAAAAAGTTCAGGTGGTAACAGCCTAAAGCGCTTTAGGTACACTCGCCAAAGGCGCCTTAAAAGACCACCCAATTTAGAGCGCGCACACTGCGACTTGATGAGCCGAAACCTATAACAAAGACTAGTTCAAGGAATTTAGACTCAGGCAACACCACAGAAAACAAACTTGAGGTTACAGCAATAATGTGACAACTTGAGGAATGCGGGCAACTATAACAGACTGGTTTGCGCAGCAATCGCCTCATCAATTTGATTCTGCATGGCATTAATCCTACGCTTATAATCGCCTATGTCAATATTCCCAGTTTTGCTGTTGAGTACTTCGTGAGAAAGATTGAGCGCCGCCATAATCGCAATACGCTCTAAGCCTGTAATTTTGCCAGAATCACGTATCTCGCGCATTTTTTTATCGAGATAATTCACCGCATCCAATAAGCCTTGACGCTCTTCATCGGTGCAGGAAACGGTAAATTCCCGCCCCATAATCATTACATCAATAGGTTTAGCGCTGCTCATAGGGCTTCTTCATTTTGTGGCATGGATTCCAACAGATTTTCGAGCTTGATGCTAGCCTTTTCCATATTGCTTTTTAGCAATTCAGCATTTTGCTGTACCTGCGTTAAGTCATCACGCAACTGCCCATTTTCTTGACGCAAACCACTGCACAAACTAATGAGCTTGCTAATTTTAGCTTCTAACAATTTTATATCGGCTTCCATACACCCACTATAATTTAAAAAATTCATATTAGTCA
>JBQTJZ010000164.1:0-8308 GCA_052386615.1 Methylophilaceae bacterium | reverse complement strand
GCATTAACGATGATGAACTGGGTAACCTGCAAGAGGAGTTGATTGATCGCTTTGGGTTGTTCCCTGTACAAGGCGAGACATTGCTAGCTTGCCACAGGTTACGTATTGCAGCTAAACCTTTGGGTATCATTAAAATAGATGCTTCAGACACAGTGATTCAACTGCAATTTAATCCAAAGGCAGATAATGTGCCGATGAAACTGATTAACCTGCTACAACGCGATAAAAGATGCCGCATGAACGGCTCAGATAAACTCAGAGTCACTGTACAGTTTGGTGATATTCAATTGCGTACAGAGTTTATAAAAACCATCTTGAGCGCGTTCATTTGAAATAGAGAATAGCAATCGCACCCAGTGCCACGGTTGTCCAGCCAATGCGATCAACATACTGATGTAAACTGGCTTCCATACGTTGTCCTCCCCATTTCATAAAGCCAGCTACCATAAAAAATCGTGCGCCGCGGCCAATCATAGAAGCGATGGTAAACGGGAGTAAAGCCATAGATAAAGTGCCTGCAGCAATGGTAAATACCTTGTATGGAATCGGTGAAAAGCCAGCCACAAAAATAGCCCAAAACCCCCATTTTTCAAACCATAATTCTGCCGTTTGAAAGCTTGCCCAGTATTGACTGGCCTTCAAGTAGGGCTCGATTAATTCAAAAGCGGTTGCGCCTATCAGGTAGCCAAACAAGCCTCCCAGCACAGAGGTGACGGTTGTTAATAGCGCAAACTGCCAAGCTTTGGATGGGTTAGCAAGACTCATCGGCGCGAGCATGACATCAGGTGGAATAGGAAAAAATGAGGATTCGGTAAAGCTCAGTACAGCTAAATACCAAGGTGCTTTAGGCGACCTTGCCCAAACCATAGCACGCTGATACAAAGAAGAAAAAATTCTCATGAAATGTTTTAGCCGGAAGCATCGTTATGCGGGCAGCAATTTTCGGCCTGCCTTTTTATAAAATGATCAGCTTTCCTAAATTAGTGAAAAAGATAGCACATTTTACCTCAAGCCCTTCCGCTTTGAATAAATTTGCATAAGTGTGTAGTTGATCACGAAAATTTTCTGCAACGTGTTTAATCGCATCTGGCTTAATACTCTCATCTAAGGGTGTTGTTTTGTAGTCGATAATCCAGCGTGTATTTTCCTCTATAAAAGTACGATCAATAATTTTTCTGCTGAACTGACCATTTTCAATATAATCAATCGCTAGCTCTGACTCTGCGTGTAATCTAGATTGTAGCACCCATTGACCTTGTGCGCTAGCAAGCGTGGTTTCTAAGTGCGTGATAACGATGAGCGCGCCTTCGTTCGATATTTTGTCCGCATAACCTTTTGATATAAACCAATAGTGCATGACAGGGTGCAGGTTTTTAAGGCGTTGGTTATTCCAGTCCGATAAATTTCGATTGACGATTAATTGTAGATAAAAATGCGTTAATATGCCGACATCTGCATCGAAATAACGATTAACTTCTAAAAAATGGTTAATTTCATCTCTGTGAATGCTTACAGTAGTATAGTCGCTTTTAGGGGCTGTTACAGTGAAGACTGAGGGTGGTTCCACTTGAGCTAAGCGCATCAATTTTGATGTATATTCAGCTAATCTAGAGGTTGGCTGAGTAGGTGTTTCCATCATTTGTGGATAGGTAAAATTAATTTCCAGCTTGGGCCATAGCAACGCTAAGAATGAATTTTGCGCAAGCGAACTCTGCCCCTCTTTTTGAGTGGCAGTCGCGACCAAATGCAGTTTGCGCTTAGTGCGCGTAGCGGCTACATAGAGTAGGCGCATGGTTTCGTTATTGGCGCGTAAGGCCTCTAGTTGTTTGATATAGTCGTAAATAGTCGGGGTGCCATTTGTCTTTTTCTTGCTGAAAGGCGCAGCAAGTAATTGCGTTTTACCATTCACCGATACTTTTTCCCATAGCATCAGTGGCGATTCTGGGTGACGCGCTTGCCGATTGAGTGCAGGCAAAATGACACAATCGAACTCCAAGCCTTTGGCGCCATGGATGGTTAAAAATTGTAAGTGCTCGGTCGCATTGACGTCAGGTCTAGCATAGAGTTTTCCCATTGCCGTTTCGAGTTGCTCGAAATCAAGCACGTAACCTTGCGCTAATTTTTCTACTAAATCGAAAAACGCTTGCACATCGCGATTATCCCCTATGCTCACTAACGTTCTTCCACCGCCTAACTTAAGCCAAGTGCTTTCTAACCAGCGTCGAAGGGGTATACGGCCTTGCGCAAGAAAAGCTTCATTAAGCACATTTTTGATATGCGTTAAACGCAGTTGCCCATCTTCGCTCAATAATCTGTCTTCTTGCATTAATTGCCAAATAGTAGCGTGATGATTATCTGCACACAGCGCGTGTAAATCTGCCAGCGTGAGGCCGCACCATGGTGCACGGAGTATATTGAGCCAATGCACACGATCTGCGCGATGCAACATGGCGCGCGTGAGTGAAAGCGCATCCTGAACAGTCTGACGCTGATTCAACTCTTCAATGTTTACTGCCTGGAAGCTTATTCTTGGATGATTTTTATGAATTTCGGAAACTAATTCACGCAGATGATTGCGTGAACGCACTAAAACGGCAATTTTTTGCGTTGGATTTTTTTTCTGTTCTTTTTTAATTAAATCAGCTATATAACGTGCTTCTAAGGTTTTTGCATCGCCGCGCTCTGCGTTTTTTTCTATCGTGAGTGCATGTACAGTTACGCCTTCGTCGGCATCCTGCGCACACGATGCAATAAATGGGCGATAACGAATCGCGGCTTCTCTTTCGTTGTCTTGCGACGGAAATAGATTCTCGAAGGTATGATTAATCCATTCGACCACGCTCGGTTGCGAACGGTTATTGCGGTAGAGCTTAAGAGGGTTGAGCTGTATTTGCCCAATGCCATGCTCGGCTGCCTGTAAAAACAAGCTCACATCCGCTTTGCGAAAGCGATAAATTGACTGCATCGGATCACCTACACAGAATAGGGTTCTGCCATCGTGTGGCTGCCAACCTTGTGTGAGCTGTTCGAGTAGCGTCATTTGCGTGGCGTTGGTGTCTTGAAATTCATCCACTAACAAATGCGAAATTTTATAATCCAGCCTCAGCGCCAAATCTGTTGGACCTTGCTCGTTTTCCAGCGCATAAATTGCCGATTGCGCAATCGCCACAAAATCTACTTCGTTGGCGGTTTGAAATACTGTCCATAAATGTGCTGCAGCCAATTGTAACAACTGTGCAAAGGCTTGCACGATAATGCTATTTTCGTGAATTTCGTCGTGACTGATAACGGGTAAGTCGCCAAGCGATTCAAGTGGATTGGGGTCGGCAATCAGATCGCAGACGTCTGCAAAGGTTTGAAGATGTTTGGTTTTATCAGGGTGGTTGGCGGGGAAGCCAAAAGTAACGTTCAGTCCGTTGGCTTTTCTAAAATTACCTTTCGTCAATAAAAATTGTTTCAAAACCAACCAGTTGGGAAGGCTATCCACACTCGACCCCAGAGGCATACTCCAATCTATTAGTTGGGCATATGCATGGCCGCCATCAAGATTACTTGCTGCAAAGCGAACTACTGGCATGAGCTTGGCTTGGTAGTTCGCAGGAAAACTCTGCAAAGCAAGCCGCAGTTTTTCTTCGATGCAAGCTTTAAGCGCTTGCTGGCATTGCGTAATGATTCCTGCGCCTTCCAGCGTGGTTTGCGTGCCGGTCAGATGCAGCCACTGTTCGCGCTTGGCAAGCATTTGCGCTAATAGTTTACCAAGCTTTTCCACATCGTTTTGCATAAAGCCAAGCACGGTGCTAATCGGCGCTTGCAAGTTTTCTTCCTGCGCAACCTGCGATAGGGCAAGTTGCGCTGCCTCGTTATAGTGCGCACTTGCGTCTTCAACCAGTCGTGGCTGCCCACCCAAGCGACTGAGTAGCGGCATTTGCCGTGCAAGGCTGCTACAAAGAGTGTCCATCGTCAGAATACGCAATCTAGAGGGCTGAGTCAGTAATTGCCAACCGCGTTGTTGCGCTTGCTTGAGTGCGTTGTTGGCCAGATCGCGTGTTTGCTGCTTGTGTGCGGCGTCCACAGGAATTTGTTTTTCAGCCGTTTCCAAACTTTGAAAAATACGATTGCGCATTTCTGCTGAGGCTTTGTTGGTAAAAGTGAGTGCGATAATTTCCTCAGGCTCATGCACTCGGGACAACAGTTTCAGATAGCGCTGTGTCAGTAATTCAGTTTTCCCCGCGCCTGCTGGCGCTTCTACAATAAACGATTGCAGTTCTAGCGCCTTAAGACGATTTTCGGCATCCAGTTTACTTAAATCTGTCATTCACACTTTTTCTGTTCGAATTGCAACGCTCTTTCCGGCAAGCGCAGCAAAGGGGTTACGTCGCAATAGGCCAAATCATTGCCATCTTCAAATACCACGCCAGCTTTGCCAGATTTTATTTCGGTAGCAATTGCTTTCAGACTTTCTTGCCAATGCGTAATGAGTGCGGGAAAATTTTCAAATGTTACAAAGGGAGAGTTATTTTTTAGCTCGGTGAACGCGGTTACGCTAGGTAATAAGTCTTTGTCTGAAGCCACGCCGCCAAACTTGCATTCATCGAAATTTACTCTGGCAAAGCAGGCGGCAACCACACGCTGATTTTGTAGCGCAAGTGAAGCATACAGTGGTAACTGTGGCTCGTGAATGCGCTTTTCGGCCCATGCTTTAAGCGCAGGCAAAGTGCCGGTTTTATAGTCAATCACCACTAAGCCACCGTCTTCAAGGGTATCGATACGGTCGATACGGCAGGTAATTTCCAAGCCTTCGATGCTGAGCAGATGAGTTGCTTCACAATCACGTACGGAAAAATCGGGTCGCTGTTTTTCCAATGTGAGCCAAGTTTGTAGCAGTTGTTGCAGCCGATGGCGTTCTATGGTGATTATTTGCGCAGGCAGAGTAACCCTTAATTCATTTTTCATCTGCTGCAAAGCCTTATCAATTGCGGCTAATCCCATCTGCTCCAAAGCTTGTGGCGATAAAGCATTGAGCGTTTTTGAATCCTTACAATCTAGCCAAAAATGCTGTAGAACTGCATGTACCAAATTGCCACGTGCCATGCTGTCCAGCCCCTCGCTTGGTGTGTCTAGTTTTTTGGCGCCCAAACGATATTGGTAGAATGCCCAAGCGGGGCAAATTACTTGCGCTTCGATCAGTTTACTGCCACCACGCAGCTGATCATTTGCTTGCAATGGCGGGGCTGCACTATCTTCTAAAACCTGCATAGGAGATGGTTGTGCCAGCCTTTCCGTCATTGTTTCCGCTTGATCAGCAGTCTCCCGCAACGGGATATTAGCGAGTAGTGGTGAAATCCTTAACTCACGATCATCTTCTTTATGCGACCAAGAAAATATCACTTCAGTTGCGCTGTTACATAATCGGACATGAATTTTTTGCGCGAAAACGCTTTGTACGTCTGGGTTTGCACCGGGAGTTTGCAATTGGCGTTGCAACCCAGCAGGCAGCAACGCGTTAAGATTGGTAGGCGGGGGCCAATACTGGTCGTTCATCGCCATGATCCAGACGCCATCCAATGGGGTAACCGTGCTTTCTAATATTCCTAATACTTGGATTCGAACATCGCCAATAGCTTCCGCTTGAAACATGGTGGTACTGCATAATTGCTGTAGTTTTTGTAGCGCATCATAGGCGGTTACTGTGCCAGTCAACTTATCCAAGCCAGCCAAACTGGTGAATGTGTCTGACCATGCTTGCTTGATCTGATATTCATGGCTACTTAAAGCGCGCGTTTGTGACCAGTTAAGCGCTTGTAATAATTCAGCAAAACGTTGGGCCCATATGGAAGGGAGTTGTTTCTTTCGCCAGTTTTGCTGTGTAGCTAACAGACTGTCTAGATGCGTAGGTAAATGCGTAAGTGCTTCGCATTGACAAGTTAGGGCGTACAAGGCCTGCAATTTGAAGGTACGCGTCAGTTTTTTTCTTAATTGCGCATCAAGCAGGCTACGATCGTCCAGCTCGTAAAGCACGCCCCAGTAAACATCCAGCAACAAGGCACTGGCATCGCTCTGCGCGATAGGTTTTTCTGATGTAGCCAGCTGTAGCAGGTTAAGCGCGGTGCGCACCATAGCCTGTTCGTTAAGGGCTAGTCCGAGCGAAAAATCATGCAGACGAGGCATTTCGTTTTGGCTGGGATTCAACGTTTGTGGATGAAAAGTGTCATCTAGCAAATCTGCCAAGGGACGGCGAACAGTCGCTAACACTGGACACACTATAGCCAAGTTGGCATGTGGATTTGTAGATAAGCGCTGTTGCGCCCAAGCCACAGCAGCGCGACATTCTGCATGAATATCGGCTAAACCAATTTGTGACAGATTTTGATGCGCTGCTTGAGCATGGCGTATTTCAATATGCACCCCTTTCATTTTTAAAGCATCTATCAAAAACTGTTCAAGCGGGGTCATGCGGTCGAAACCGATAAACGCCATATGGCCGGGCAAGGGAAGTGTACTGCTTATTACCGTTTTAACTTGTTGTTCGAGCAATCTTGCTGGTTCTAGGGTGTGATATTGTGCGCAAAGTTGATGAAATGTATTGCGCCAGCGCAGAAATTGCCGTGTTTCACTGGTCATAAAATGCGCATTGATTTGCGTATCGCTTATTTGCCATTCAATCAGGCGCTGATTAGCTTCAATAGACGATTGTGCTAGGTTCGGTATATCAAATAAATCGGTAAGCTCATGCTTAGTTAAACACTGGGTAATCGCCTCCTGCCATAATAATTTCTCTGTAAAGCTGTTCAGGGCGTTAACGGGAAACCTATCCACTGAACATTCGCCTGCTAGCAAGGCAAAGTGGACTTGCGTTTGTAGCCATTGTGGCAGCGTATATATGCTTGGCGATAACCATTGCACCTGTTGATCCGTTATTTGTTGCTGATGAATGGTTTTTTGCAGTGCGCGAGCTAGCCGCGCTGTGGCGCAAATATAAGTGGTGGTTTGCTTGGAAGATAGTGCTGACAGCATGGACACTATTGTAACGATTAGTTATCGATTACTCACAAAAATTTACTTAAGGAATTGATATTTTGTTAGATAATGTGACCGTATTGATTTGTTCTAATTGGAAAGGAAATGCGTTATGTGGGCAAAACTGGCGAAGTTGACTCGATATATGATTTGGCTACTAATATTACCTATAGGTTTATTCGCACTCTACACGTGGGCAACGTTAACTTGGGTATATTCATCTGGTGAGCGAGCCGGCTACGTACAAAAGCTATCGCAAAAAGGTTTTGTGTGCAAAACCTATGAGGGAGAGCTAGTACTCGTTTCCATGCCAGGGACGCAAGCGGAAAAGTTCTTTTTTACCGTGCGAGATGATGAGGTAGCTAAACGTATTAATGAAACTGTTGGTCAGCGGGTGCGTTTAATATACGAAGAGCATATAGGGATTCCCACTTCATGTTTTGGCGAGTCATCTTACTTTGTACAAGATGTGCAGCCGCTTGATCAATAATGATTCAATTAAAATCAATGCCAATTTAAGTCATGGCAACTGCGGATGAGAAAAATTATATAACGCCAGAAGGATTTGCCGAGCTGCAAGCCGAGTTTCACCAACTGTATAAAGTTGAACGCCCAGAAGTGGTTCGCACGGTTGCATGGGCGGCCAGTAATGGCGACAGAAGTGAGAATGGGGATTACATTTATGGCAAAAGAAGATTAAGACAAATTGATAGTCGTTGCCGGCATTTAATGCGACGCATGGATTTGGCCGAGATTGTTGATAGTAGCTTGCAGCAAGGGTTAGAGAAGATTTATTTTGGTGCTTATGTCCGCTTATATGAAATACACACTGATTCCGAGGCGCAATATCGCATTGTGGGGCAAGATGAATTAGCGCCATCCAAGGGCTATATCAGTTGGATTTCTCCATTGGCGAAAGCGATGCTGGGTAAGTCGGTAGGAGATAAGATTCTTGTACAAACACCTACAGGCGAGACGCAATATGAAGTGATTGAGGTTTGTTATCAGCAAGCTAACAATTAAACCCAAACGTTGGGATATTTTTTGCAAAATTCTCGATAATTTTGGCGATATTGGGGTGTGCTGGCGTCTTGCGCGGCAGTTGACGAGGGAACATGGGTTACAAGTACGTTTGTTTGTGGATGATATGCATGTTGCCAAACAGCTGATACCCACACTGGAAGTTACTCAACAAACTCAAATAGTAGACAGTATTACCAGTAAACTTTGGCAGGCAGATAGACAGTTTAATGATGTGTCGGAGGGAGTGATTGAGGCGTTTTCCTGTGTA
>JBQTJZ010000163.1:0-11923 GCA_052386615.1 Methylophilaceae bacterium | reverse complement strand
AAAAATCGTAAAAGCAGTATTGTAAACTAAAGGCTGGAATTGTTTCAGCATGTTAAAATCAATTTATCTTAAAGTTAACGTTTTACTTGGAGTTTTGTGATGAAAAATATGATGCGTAGCGTACTGTTAATTATTTGCATGTTATTTGCGGCATCCTGTAAGCCAACGCAGGGAGGCGCTACTAAGGATGCGAGTGGTTTTATTGGCACTGACATTACTGGTGCGGATTTCCCCAAACCGCTCACGTTGACTGATCACACGGGGAAGTTGCGCACCATGAGTGATTTTAACGGGAAAGTGGTGGTGCTGTTTTTTGGATTCACGCACTGTCCAGATGTGTGCCCGACCACCATGAGCGATTTGAAAAATACCATGAAATTGTTAGGAAGCAAGTCAGATCAGGTGCAAGTGTTGTTTGTGTCTGTTGATCCACAACGTGATACAGAAGAGGTGCTGGCGCAATTTGTGCCGTCGTTTGATAAACGCTTTTTAGGCATGCGTGGCAGCTTGCAAGAAACCGCAGAAACCATGGGCAACTTTAAGATCTACTATTCAAAAGTAGCAGGTAAAACAGAATCTGATTATACGATTGACCACAGTGCTGGCATGTATGCTTTTGATAAACAAGGAAAAATCAGACTTTATATGGGCTATGGGCAAAAGCCAGCTGATATTGCAAGCGATATAACTAGGCTACTTTAAGCAATTAGTTCATACGATGCAATTGTGGCGATAACGCCTTAAGCTCTTTTTCAGCTTTTTTGTAATCTGGGAATAAACTAGCAACCACCGCCCAAAACCTAAGCGAGTGGTTCATTTCTTTTAAGTGTGCTAGCTCGTGGCAAATAACGTAATTGATAATGTGTGGCGGCGCTTGCAACAATCGCCAGTTAAGCCGCACATCGCCGCGACTGCTACAACTGCCCCAGCGCGACTGCGCATTCGATAAACTCAGAGGGGGTGTTTTTACCCCTAACTTGGTGGCAAAAATCTCTAAGCGGCGATTAAAATCCACCAGCGCTTGTTTTTTGTACCATTGAGTCACCTTGCGTCTGACAGCTTCATGCGTATTGGTTTCTAGCAAAGCGATAGATAAAGTGTGATGATTAAACACGGACTGTCTATTTTTACTGTTGTGGCGGATATTAAGGCTGAGTGGATTACCTAAAAATTGCAACATTTCTCCATCATGCCATTGCATCGGGGGCACAAAATTATTTTTTCGGGCTTCTAGCTTATCTATAATCCAGTTCGCTTTTTGTATCAGTACCTGATGTAACTGAAATTCAAAAATACGTTTTGGTGCATGGACTATTAAACCATCATCGGTCACTTTTAAGCCAATCGTACGGCGTGGACGACGCTCAAGCTGATAATGAATCGTTGCGCCATTAGGCAAGGTTAGGCTTGTTTTAGGCATGAGAGGGTTGCTTAGACAAAGTGAGCATTTCCGCTTCAATCCAGTCTTCTACTTGCTGGTTAAGTGCATCAGGCCTTAATTCTGCAACGGATATTGGCTTACCAATGCTGATCTGGATAATGCCCGGGTGCTTAAGCATAGAGTTTTTTGGCCAAAACAGGCCTGCATTATGTGCCACAGGGACGACTCGTGTTTGGCTATGCGTAGCGAGCCAAGCGCCTCCTATGTGATACTTACCACGCTTGCCCGGCGCGGTGCGCGTACCCTCGGGGAAGATTACCACAAAGAATTTTTTGGCGAGACGATCTTTTCCTTGTGCAACAAGTTGTTTAAGTGCTTCACGCCCAGCGGCACGGTTAATGGCAATGGGGGAGGTGAGCGCTAACGCCCAGCCAAAAAAAGGCAGCCATAATAATTCACGTTTTAGCACCCAAACCTGCGGCGGAAATAGTACCTGCAAGGCCAAAGTTTCCCATGCAGACTGGTGCTTCGCCAGAATAATACTTGGTGTTTGTGGGATATTTTCAGCCCCTTTCACTTGAAAAGTTAGACCGCAAGCGATGCGCAGCCACCACAACATACAGCGCGCCCATTTCGTTAAGTAACGATAGCGCGTATGTGGTGCTAATGGGAAAGTGAGCAGGCCGATTGAGGTAAACGGAATGGTGAACAACCACATCCCCATAGTAAAAATGAACGAGCGCAGCCAAATCATCTTATTGATTTTCAGCAATAATATGCTGCACAGCTTCTGCCAAATCAGCATAAATGCGGATGTTGGGTGGTAGATTGCCATGTGCCAGCGTATCTTCACCCTTGCCTGAGCGCACCAATATTGGTTGACAGCCTGCATCGCTAAATGCCTGTAAATCACGTAAGGCATCACCTACGGCGGGAACTTCATTTAGATCGACAGAAAATCGCCTGCCTATATCTTCTAACATTTTTGTTTTTGGTTTGCGACACTGGCAGTGATCATCCGCTGCATGCGGACAATAAAATAGCGCATCAATACGACCACCCGTCTGCGCAAGTGCACGATGCATTTTGTCGTGAATCGCATTCAACGTCACCATATCAAACAAGCCGCGGGCAATCCCACTTTGATTGGTAGCGAGGGCAACCCTAAAGCCATGCTGGTTTAACAGTGCAATGGCTTCCAAACTTCCTGGTAGCGCAATCCACTCATTTGGTTTTTTGATGAAATTGGCGGAATCTTGATTGATAACACCATCTCTATCTAAAATAACCAGCTTCATATTTAGGATGCCATTAAGCTTAAGTCTGCAACTAAATTCATATAAGCACGCGCATGTTGAAGTAAGGTTATTCGATTGTCTCTGATTTGCTCGTCTTCAACGTTTACCATAACCTTGTCGAAGAAATCAGAAACTGGCAGACTAAGAGGAATTAATGCAGATAGTGCGTCTGCATAACGCTTATCTTCTTTTAATTTTAAAGACAATTCACCCGCAGTCCATAATGCAGAATACAGGGCCCTTTCAGCGTCCTCTGTGAATTTAGAAGTGTCAGGCGCTATTTTTAGTACTTTTGGCGACAAGCCAAATGGCACTTCGTAATTAGATTTTTTTAGAATATTAGTAATTCTTTTGTTATTTTGTGCTAGCTCTTGACCTTCAGTAGTACTAATAAACTTGGTGGCTTCAGCAACGATTGCTGGAACAGGACCAAGTGGCGACCCCATTCCCCATGGGCTCAACACAGACTCGATGGCTTTAGAGTTGAATCCTTTTTCTTCAAAGTAGCTTCTAGCTCTATCCAACATAAATATAACTGGGGCTGCCCAGTCTGGCCTAGCATTTTGAGGCATTACTTCAACTGCTAAGTCGACGAGTTTGGTTAAGCTAATAGGAATATCATTTTCAATAAGTATTCGAATAATTCCTAAAGCATGTCTTCTAAGTGCAAACGGGTCTTTGTCGCCTGTTGGGGTATTGCCAGTTCCAAACATACCAACTAAAGTTTCAAGTTTATCCGCCAACGCTACACAAACGCCGACTTTATTACGTGGTAATTCATCACCTGCAAAACGTGGCTTGTAATGGTCTTCAATCGCAAATGCAACATCGTTATCCAACTTTTCATGTTGTGCATAGTAGCGCCCCATAATGCCTTGTAACTCGGGGAATTCACCGACCATATCGGTTAGCAAGTCAACTTTGGATAAGCGAGCAGCTTGTTCAACTTTAGCCACCAAACTTTCATCACCAAGTTGCTGCGCGATAGACTTTGCTATTGCTACCACGCGCGCATTACGTTCACCTTGGCTACCTAATTTATTGTGGTAAACCACTTTATCCAAACCCGCTATGTGGCTTTCCAGTGTCTTTTTACGGTCTTGGTCAAAGAAGAATTTAGCATCTGCCAAGCGAGGGCGCACTACGCGCTCATTGCCACCGATGACAGCGCTTGGGTCTGCTGGGTTAATGTTAGAAACAATCAGGAATTTATTGGTGAGTTTGCCGTTTGCACCTAACAATGGAAAGTATTTTTGATTTGCCTTCATGGTTAAAATCAAGCACTCTTGCGGCACTTCCAAATACTCTGGCTCAAACTGTCCCAGCAATACATTTGGGCGCTCAACTAGCGCGGTCACTTCGTCTAATAATGCATCATCATTAATTGGGCTGAGGTTTTCTTTAGCTGCCGCAGCGTTCAGCTGCTTTAAAATTTCGGCTTTGCGCGTGGCAAAGCTGGCGATGACTGCGCCTTCAGTGAGTAATTGAGCCTCATAAGTGTCAGCATGGCTTAAGGTGATGACCGCATTTTTTGCCTCAAAACGATGGCCTTGCGTGGTGTTGCCAGATTTCAACCCCAATACAGAAACATCCAGAGTGCTACTGCCATGCATGGCCACTAAGCTATGTGCAGGGCGCACAAAATCCACGCTATCCCAACCTGGATTTTGCGTATTTTCATGAAGCTGGTATGTCATTACTTTGGGAATTGGTAATTTCGCCAATGCTTCGTTTAGAGCTAACTGCAAGCCATCTGGCAATGTCACGCCTGTTTGCAGGGCATCTAAAAACAGGGTGTTATTGTCATTTTTAAGTGTGCTCACAACCAATTCGTCAGCAAGCGCATCTACACCTAGGCTTTGCAATTTTTTAATTAATGCAGGCGTGGCTTTGCCAGCTGCGTCTAAGCCCACATTGGCTGGCATCAGTTTTTGCGATACTTGTTTGTCGTCTGCTTTGTCTTTTACGTACATCACATGCGCGGCCAAACGGCGTGGCGTGGCAAAGCCAGTAACACTGGCGTTATCAAGTGTTAAACCTTGCGTTTTAAGCGACTCAAACAATACGCTGGAAAATGCTTCGCCTAGCTTGTTAAGTGCTTTTGGTGGTAATTCTTCTACAAACAACTCAACTAATAAATTTTTGTTATGCGGGTTTTTTTCCATGCTTATGCTGCAACTTTCTTAGGCGTTTCTAGCTTACTTAGATCTAACAATACTTCATCTGCCCAATTTTTTGGCGCAAGTGGAAAGCCAAGTCTGGCTCGGCTATCCAAGTAACTGGCGGCAACAGTACGTGCGATATTACGGATTTTTCCAATATAAGCCGCGCGTTCGGTGACACTAATGGCACCGCGTGCATCCAGCAAATTAAAGGTATGTGCAGCTTTTAATACTTGTTCATAAGCAGGCAGGGCGAGTTTTTCTTTTACTAAATGCTGCGCCTGCTTTTCATGCGCATTAAAGGCTGTCAGTAAAAATTCTACATCCGAGTGCTCAAAATTATAGGTAGATTGTTCGACCTCGTTTTGGTGAAACACATCCCCATATTTCACCTTTTCTGAGTACTGCAAATCGTATACGCTATCAACACCCTGTAAATACATGGCGAGACGCTCTAAACCATAGGTAATTTCACCGGTAATCGGTTTGCAGTTGATGCCGCCGACTTGCTGAAAATAGGTGAATTGGGTGACTTCCATGCCGTTTAGCCATACCTCCCAACCCAAGCCCCATGCGCCGAGTGTTGGGTTTTCCCAGTCATCCTCCACAAAGCGGATATCATTTTTTTTAAGGTCGAAACCCAATGCTTCCAATGAGCCCAAATACAGCTCCAAAATATTAGCTGGTGCGGGTTTTAACACCACTTGGTATTGATAATAACGTTGAAGGCGGTTCGGGTTTTCACCATAGCGGCCATCTTTTGGACGGCGGCTAGGTTGCACATAAGCGGCTTTCCATGGCTCTGGGCCAAGTGAGCGCAAAAATGTGGCCGTGTGAGAGGTGCCGGCGCCGACTTCCATGTCGTAAGGTTGCAATAGCGCACAACCCTGTTGATCCCAATATTCTTGTAGTTTTAGAATGATTTGCTGAAACGTTACCATTTTGATGTATTTTTGTTTGCGAAAGCTCGATTTTACTCGTTTTTGTCTAGCCTTAACAGGGCAATGTTCTGCGCCTTAACACAAAGGCAATCACGCCAAAACAGAGGAGGATAAACGGCCAGTTACCCCAAACCACATAGGGCGTGGTGCCGGTATACCCTTGTGCTGTGGTATTAAGCGTGGTTTTGATATCATGCGGCGCATGGGCAAGTACGTAGCCATGTGGGTCAATAACTGCTGTTGCTCCTGTGTTGGTGGCACGTAACATCATGCGACCAGTTTCCAAGGCACGTGCTTGGCTGAACTGCATGTGTTGATCTGCTGCGTAGGATTGGCCATACCAAGCGTCATTACTGATATTCACAAGCAAGGTGGCTGCAGGCAGTTGGCGAATGATCTCCTCGCCAAAAACGTCTTCATAACAAATATTCACCGCTACACTCTGACCTGCAACCTGCATGGGAACCTGTTGCCAGCCACCGCGTGTCAGATCGCTCAGTGGCATATTGAGCCAATCGCGATAAATCCAGCCAAATACTTGTTTTAATGGAATAAATTCACCAAATGGCACTAAATGGCTTTTTCGATAAGTTTGCGTTTCGCCATGACCAAAGCTCAGTGCGCTATTGAAATATTCACCGCTAACTTCGTTATATTCCACCATACCAACCACTATCCCGCTATTGTTTTGTTTGGCATGAGTAATAAAGGCGTTTTTAACGCTAGGGTCGAGCTGGCTGGCAATCACCGGCAGTGCCGTTTCTGGCAACACGATGAGCTGCGATGTACTTTCTCTAACCATCGCCACATACTGATGAATCGTAGCCTGTGCAGTTTCGGGAGACCATTTGGTAATTTGCGCTATATTGCCCTGAATTAAGCTGACCGAAATCGTTTCGCCAGTCAGTTTGGTCCACTCTACCGATTTTAAAATAACGCCAGAGACCAATAGCAGGCTAATTGCTACGATGGCGTTACGTTTCCATAGCAAGCTAGGCGAATTTACTAGCCAGCTTGCAATAAGTGCTGCGACTAATGCGGTGACTACCGATACACCGTATACGCCAATAATCGGCATAAACCCTGCTAGCGGACTGTGCGGTACTTGGCTATAGCCTAAAGTTAGCCAAGGGAAACCAGTAAAAATCCAGCTACGTACCCAATCGCTTAATCCCCAAAGAACAGGAGCTACCATCAGTAGACAGCCTATGCGTTTGCTGAAATAGGCAACCAATGCCACGAATAGCGCCATAAATGCACATAAGCAGAATGTGCAAAATCCAGCAAACCACCAAGGCATGCCGCCGAAATCGTGCAGGCTGATATAAATCCAATAAATGCCGACGATGTAAAGGCCAAGACCAAACTGAAATCCCAGTTTAAAAGCTGTTTTTGGATTAGCGGCCTTGAGCCAAAAATAGAAGATTCCAATGAGCGAAAATATACTGGCAGGGAAAATGTAATAGGGTGCGAAGCCTAAAACGGCAATAGCGCCGAGCAAAAATGCCAAGTATGGTTGAAAGTTTTGTTTTAACATAAGTATTAAGTGCGAAAAATAAATAGTACTTAGTATAAGTTAAACATTGTTAATCATTGCAATCGGACGAGTGCTTCTGTTGACAATATAAATGTGATAGCTCAATATTGTTCGCGCGTTAACCACAAAATGAACAAGTATGAATTAAACTATTTTTGGGAGAAAAGTAATGAGTATGACGTCTGAGTTTAAGGAGTTTGCCCTTAAGGGTAATGTAATGGATCTTGCTGTCGGTGTGATTATCGGCGCGGCATTTGGCAAGATAGTAGATTCGTTGGTAGGCGATATTATTATGCCTATTGCAGGTAAGATTTTTGGTGGGCTGGATTTTAGCAATATGTTTGTGCCTTTGGCGGCGATTCCTGAAGGGAATGCAGGCACTTATGCCGCGCTTAAAGCGGCAGGGGTGCCAATGCTGGCATATGGTAATTTTATTACTATCGTGCTTAATTTCATCATTTTGGCGTTTATCATTTTTCAAATGGTTAAGTTGATGAACAGAATGAAAAAAGCAGAGCCCGCTGCCGCACCAGCACCAACTCCAGAAGATACTACTCTGTTACGCGAGATTCGCGATGCGCTAAAAAAATAATAAGCGTTAAATCAGCAAACAAAAAAGAGGCATTTTAGTGCCCCTTTTTTTGATGTTTTGAATCGTTATTATTGGGGCTCGGGAGCAGGTACCTGATAAGTTTGATTTTGAGCCGCTGTTTCAGAGCCATCATTGTTCAAAAACACCACTTGCACCACTTTGTCATCAATAAAATCTAACTCGGTCGTTTGGTAGTAAGTGCCATCTTCTGCTGTATTAATATGATGATAGTGCCATATTGATGCCACAATCTTATCCGAGCCCTTCAATCTAACATCATCTGCTTTTGCTGGTTCGCCTAATAATTCTACAATGGTTTTCTTATCAAATTTGTTAATGGCCTCTACAAATGCTTTTTCTTCTGTGGGCAGTGAAAGTTCACTGGATGTTGGTTCATCCAGCAATGGGCGCACCTCCGCCTCATCAGCAAAGCTAGTCACTGAAAGCATTGTGTTTAATAAGAATAAACCTGCAATTGACCAAAATTTCATTTGAATCTCCCTGAAAGATAAGGGTAAGAGATTAATTGAGCTAAAATAGTTCAAGCAAATGAATCCAGCAGAGACACGTTTACGTGGATTCGATTGGAAAAGGCTCTTCTGGCAACACTTCTACCAAAATTGAATGCAGGCGCCTGCTATCAGCGCGCACTACAGTGATGCTCAGGTTTTCAATTCTGATATGATCGTTGCGTTTAGGTAAATGACCAAAATGATTCACCACTAATCCGCCAATGGTCGAGAACTCCTCATCGCTAAACTGGGTACCTACTGCTTCGTTAAAATCACTAATTTCGGTGAGTGCTTTTACGCGATAATGCCCTTCAGCTTGCTGGATAATATTATCCTCATCTTCGTCGTAATCATACTCATCTTCAATATCGCCGACGATTTGCTCTAGTACATCTTCAATCGTTACCATACCCGCTACACCGCCATACTCATCTACCACGATGGCAATGTGATTGCGATTACTGCGGAATTCTTTAAGCAGCACATTAAGACGTTTGGATTCTGGAATGAACACCGCTGGACGCAACATATCACGTACGTCAAACTCTTCCCCTGCGTAGTAACGTAGTAAATCCTTAGCGAGCAAGATGCCAATCACATCGTTTTTATTGTCTTCGATCACGGGAAAGCGCGAGTGCGCGGTTTCAATGACATGCGGGATAAACGTTTCGGGCGAATCGGTGATGTCAATCACATCCATTTGCGAGCGTGGTATCATGATGTCACGTACCTGCATTTCACTCACTTGCAGCACACCTTCAATCATGGCGAGCGAGTCTGCATCCATCAGATGGTTTTCATACGCGCCATGTAACAACTCAAAAAGCTGTTCACGGTCTTCGGGTTCGCGTAGTAAAAAATTGCTTAGGCGTTCAAATAAACTTGGTTTTTCGTTTAACTTTTCAGGGTCAGTCGCCATGTGCGGCCTCAGTGATGAGATAGGGATTAGCATACCCTAATTTCTGTAAAATTGTTACCTCGAGTGATTCCATTAGCTCAGCTTGCGCTTCAGTCTCATGGTCGTAGCCGTGCAAATGCAACATGCCATGCACGGTGAGATGCGCGAAGTGTGCTACAAGCGTTTTATTTTGAACTTTGGCTTCTTCTGCCACAATAGGAGCGCATAGCACAATATCCCCCATTAAGTGGGGGGTTTCGGCGAGTGGAAAAGTAAGCACATTCGTCGCATTAGGTTTACCACGGTAAGCGTGGTTAAGCGCGTAACCTTCAGTTTCATCTACGACGCGAATGGTGACTTCAGTATCAACCCGTAATGCAGCCTTTGCCCACATTTTGAATTGTGCTTTGCCGGGGAGGTTAGCTAATTGGCTTGCAATCTGAACGTTTAATTGAATGTTGGGCATATTTTCTAAGGGAATTATATAATCATAATTGTATAATTAATGCATGATTGATCTAAGCTTTACCTTTACCGCAGAATGCTGGTTATGGCAGGGCAAGGCTGCTTGGCACTTTATCACCTTGCCGCAAGAAAAATCGGAAGAAATCAAATTCTTCAGTAAACACTATCATGAGAAAAAACGTGGCTGGGACATGGTGCAAGTAGAGGTTGCCATAGGTAACACTCGCTGGCAGACGTCCATATTTCCCTACAATAAAGCAAGTGCTTATATATTACCTATTAAAGCGTCTGTGCGAAAAAAAGAAAAAATTAATACGGGCGATCGCGTGCAAGTTAAATTGAAAGTCAACCTCTAGAATCATTCTCAACTTGTTCATATGCTTCATAGGCGTTGATAATTTTTTGTACCAGGGGGTGACGGACGACATCCGCCGATAAAAAGTGCGTCATGGCGATACCCTTCACATTTTTTAGGATTTTTTCCGCTTCTATCAGGCCACTTTTTTGATGACGCTGTAAGTCGATCTGCGTTACATCGCCGGTAATCACGGCCTTGGTACCAAAACCAATGCGCGTTAAAAACATTTTCATCTGTTCAGGCGTGGTATTTTGCGCTTCATCCAAAATAATGAAGCTTTGGTTCAACGTGCGGCCGCGCATGTAGGCAAGTGGGGCAACTTCTATTGCGCCACGCTCAAACATTTTGTTGACAGAATCGTAGCCCGCTAAATCGTACAGTGCATCGTACAAGGGACGTAAATAGGGATCTACCTTTTGGTTTAAATCGCCCGGCAAAAACCCTAAGCGCTCACCCGCTTCTACCGCTGGGCGCACTAACACAATTCTTTTTACGCGGTCACGTGTCATCGCATCCACCGCGCTGGCAACCGCTAAATAGGTTTTGCCAGTACCGGCAGGGCCAATACCAAAAGTAATGTCATGCTCTTGAATTTGCTGTAAATAATCTACCTGGCGCGGCGTGCGTCCATGCAAATCGCCTCGCCGCGTCATCAGTACGGGCATGGCGGTCGTGGTAATTTCATCTGGCTTGAGTTTGTTGAGTTCTACCAAGCCGAGTTGAATATCTTCTAATTCAATCGGTTTTTTGGCGCGCGCGTAAAAGCTTTCCAGCATTTGTGCTGCGAGCCGACTATTGGTAAGACTACCAGAAATATTAAAGCTACTACCGCGGCGATTAATATTCACTTCAAGCGCAGTTTCGATTTGCTTGATGTTTTCATCCAATGCACCACACAGATTGGCGAGGCGAGTATTATCTTCAGGCTGTAAAGTAAGTTCCATCTAAATAATTTCGCCCTGTAACCGTCTTGGATTAGAGGTATCAGTAATTTTAACCTTCACAAACTGGTGGATTAAATAGCGGTCGCCCACCATATCCACTACGCGATTGTTGTCGGTTTTTCCAGCCAATAATTTTGCATCTTTCCACGATCTACCTTCAATCAACACCCGTTGTACTGTTCCCAACATAGCTTCAGAGATAATTCTTGATTGCGCTTCATTAATGGCTTGCAGCTTTGCTAAACGTGCCAGTTTAATGGATTCTGGCGTGGCATCATTCAAGAATGCCGCAGGGGTGCCCGGGCGTGGACTATATAAAAAGCTAAAACTGGCATCAAACTCCACGTCTTGCATCAGTTTAACGGTCGCTTCAAAATCAGCTTCAGTCTCTCCTGGAAATCCGACAATAAAGTCGGAAGTAAACGTTAAATTAGGATTGGCGGCACGTAGTTTGCGAATGATGGATTTGTACTGTAATGCCGTGTAATTACGTTTCATCGCCATTAAAGTACGGTCGCTACCCGCTTGTACGGGCAAATGCAGTTGTGCGGCCAGTTTGGGCACATTGGCAAAACAGGCAATTAAAGCATCGCCCATTTCATTGGGGTGGCTAGTGGTAAAGCGGATGCGCTCTATTTGAGTAATTTCTGCAATAGTTTCAATGAGATAGGCTAAGTCAGCCTCCACGGCTTGATATTGACTGTGATAGGCATTCACATTTTGACCTAGTAAAGTGAGCTCTTTTACCCCTTGCTCAGCCAGTTGAATCGCCTCCGTCAAAATATCTGCAAACGGCCGCGAGACTTCTTCACCACGGGTGTAAGGCACCACACAA
>JBQTJZ010000162.1:0-5064 GCA_052386615.1 Methylophilaceae bacterium | reverse complement strand
GGCAGGCTTGACGCAGCTTTTTTATTACAAAAGCAGACAATCCTTAGCAAGTTCATTCCTACATATTCTGCCTACCTGGTTGCTAGCGGGGTTGCTGATGGTGGCCTACTTTTCGGATATGATTCCTCCCGTGCCCTTAGTAAAACTGGAGGCAGCGGTGGGCGCCGAACTGGAAAAGGCGAATGGGGTTTATTTAGTGCAAGTAAGTGCGCCCGCATGGTGGCAAGTATGGCGATTATTCTCCGATGAGGTGCATATTAAGCAAGGTGAAAAACTGTATTATATTACTGCGGTATTTGCTCCACATGGATTGCAGACGCGTTTATATCATCGTTGGGAATATCGGCATGGAAAAAATTGGGTAGCAACGCCGCGCATTGGGTTTACGCTCAATGGCGGCCGCCAAGCTGGGTTTCGGGGCTATACTTACAAACAGAACTTGCAATCGGGCGATTGGCGCGTGGTGGTTGAAACCGAGGATGCGCATACGGTGAGTGTGGATACTTTTACATTGCTAATTGATAACACCAATGCACCCATCCAGCGCAAGCCGAGACCGATTTAGTGTGAAGATTTTTCAGGGTGCGTCATTAAGCGATCAATATAAGCGATGGCAACAGCTGAAAGTACAAAGGTCATGTGTATCACAGTTTGCCAAAGCAAGACTTTGTCCGTTAAATTTTCTGCATTGATAAACGTTTTGAGCAAATGAATGGATGAAATGCCAATAATTGCTGTGGCCAATTTTACCTTGAGTAAGTTAGCATTCACGTGAGAAAGCCAATCGGGTTCATCTGGATGGCCCGCCAAATTGAGGCGCGATACAAAAGTCTCGTAGCCACCTACAATCACCATAATCAGTAAGTTAGAAATCATCACTACGTCAATTAAACCTAATACAATCAACATGATGTCAGCCTCTTTAAGCTGCGGCACTTTCTCTACCAAATGCAGCAACTCCACCCCAAAGTGAAATACGTATACGGCTTGTGCGATGATTAAGCCCAGATAGAGCGGGAGTTGCAGCCAACGGCTACCGAATAAAATATTGGTCATAATATTGCTTTGCTTATATTCGCTGCTGCTAATCTTTTTATTGTTTGCCATCGGCTAACACTTTCTTGAAATTGAGTGAGGTAGATTTAATGTTACACGGCTTGTTAGTGCTTATTTTAACAGTGCCAAGCATTAATAAAAAGACGTGTTTATTTAATTTTGCTTTCTAGCGCATAGGTTGCACTAGTGTCCTGTGCAAGTAGTTTGGCTAAAACAGGCATAGCCTCACGCAATACTATAGGCAAAGTCCATGACGGATTGATGACGTATAAGCCGCTACCATGCATGCCAAAACCTGCTACGGAAGGTTGTCGTACCGTGAGCGTAACATTGAGCCAATTTTCAATCTGAAGTCGGGTTAATTTTTCTAGCATTTGCAGAGGCTCGGGTCTTTGCAGTAGCGGGTACCAAATGATATAAGTGCCTGTGGCAAAACGCGCCATGCTGTCTTGAATCGTATTGACTACACGCTGATAGTCTTTTTTTTCTTCATAAGGGGGGTCAATTAAAACGACTGCACGTTTACTAGGTGGGGGTAATAATGATTTTAATCCTGCAAAGCCATCAAGTGCTTCGATTCTCACTTGCTTGCCTAAAGTCTTAAAGTGTTCGAACAGGAGTTTGCTGTCGCTAGGATGTAGCTCAAATAAGCGCATTTTGTCATTGTGGCGCAAATGTATTTTTGCAATCATGGGTGAACCCGGGTATACACTTAACTGATTGCTTTTATTCAATTTTTTTATTTTGGCTAAATAAGCTGCTAGTGATTCCGGCAGATTGACGCTATTAGCCAAGCGTGCAATTCCTGATGCATGCTCCGTGTTCTGTGTGGCAAATCCTTCCTCTAGTGAATACAAACCGGCACCTGCATGCGTATCAATCATCCAAAAAGGCTTATCTTTTTGCGTGGTGTAAGTTAAAACTTGATCCAAAACAAAGTGTTTAAGCACGTCGGCATGATTGCCAGCGTGAAAGGCGTGTCGGTAACTTAGCATGTGGCTATTCTACGTCAACCAGCGAGGAATTAGGAGCGATTGGTTAAGGGTAACGTAATTGCATAAAAGTGAGGCAGTCACATTTTGTGCTGAATTTTTTGACTAGGTGCGCTAGCATGTCAAATTATGTCTAATCATGATTATCCACAAGCTCAACATGCTCGAAATAATGTGTTTTTCATTCCTTTTTTGTGGATAAGTGTGTTTACTATGATCGAGTTAATAGGAGGTATTTGGACCAACTCGCTGGCGTTAATAGGCGATGCAGGCCACATGGCAACTGACATGCTGGCGCTAGCTCTGGCCATGTTTGCGGAACATCGTGCACAAAAAACCGCACAGCAAAAAGTGGCATCAAAGCAAATGAGCATAGAGGTTATCGTCTCTATTGTGAACGCACTATTGATGCTGATCGTGCTAGCATGGCTTGTGTTTGAGGCGCTTGAACGGCTGGAAAATCCACCGACCATTGCGGGTGGCTATGTTGCTGTTGTGGCCTTGCTAGGATTGGTCGTTAATATAATCGTTGCGCGACAGTTACATCAACAGTCACATATTCATTCTGCCGCTCAGCAGCTAAACCATCGCGCTGCCTTTTTACACGTTATGGGAGATTTATTAGGATCGGCTACAGCATTGCTGGCTGGTCTAGTAGTTTACTTCACAGGCTGGCAGAAGGCGGATCCATTGTTATCGCTATTCATCGCTGCGCTTATCTTATGGGTAACCTTAGGCTTGATACGTGATATTACCCGTACGGTTTTTAAGGGGAATCACCATCATTAAATTCGATATTCATTGTCGCCAATGTATGCGGCTTGCACTATTTGTAGACGAGGTAAAAATCAAGCACCCTACCTATTTTTGTAGACCGGTGCCACCATTTGGGGATGTCAATGCAAAATTGCTGATTGTAGGGCTGGCACCAGGCATGCATGGTGCCAATCAAACGGGGCGACCTTTTACTGGAGATTACGCAGGTATACTGCTGTACCAAACGCTTCATAAATATGGCTTTGCCAGTGCGCCTGTTTCGCAGTCAACAGAAGATGGGCTGAGGTTAAATAATTGTCGTATTACCAATGCCGTCAAGTGTTTGCCTCCTGAAAATAAAGTATTACCAATAGAGATAACTACATGTAATCTGTTTTTAGCTGCAGAATTACAGGAGTTAGCTCCAGATAGCGTCATTTTAGCATTGGGTAATGTGGCGCACTTGGCAGTGTTAAAGGCGTTTGGTTTAAAAGTGAAAGATTACAAGTTTGCCCATGCAGCGCAGCATCTGCTTCCTGGCGGATATATGTTGTATGATAGCTACCATTGTAGCCGTTACAATACCCAAACCAAGCGGCTTACGGAAACAATGTTTCATGCGGTTTTTGAGCAGATTAAACAGCGTCTTGTATGATTCTGAACAAAAGCAACTAATCCGTGTTTTTCGAAAGGAGTTAAAAATGCCTGTTGTAAACGTTAAGCTTGCTGGTGGCGTGACGAAAGAACAAAAAAAACAAATCGCCAAAGAAATAACTGAAACCTTGCAAAAGCACGCACACAAACCACCCAGCTATACCTATATTGTATTTGAAGAAGTAGCGTATGAAGATTGGGCGATCGGTGGCAAACTGCTAGATGAATAAAAATAGATGGTTCAATAAGGTTTAACTTAGCTGTTTTATAATCGCGCACAAACTGCTTTATCTGAAACTGTGAAATCGGGTATATTTGTGGTTCTTTTTTTATTTTTTCGAGGAAAGTTATGTTTAGAGTTTTTGTAACAACAGTAGTTTCAGTTTTTGGGTTAATGGCAACGGCCACCGCCGCTATCGATGAGACGATTCGTTTGAAAGAGTCGGTAGAGATTAATGCATCTGCAGATAAAGTCTGGGCAAAAATTGGCAATTTTGGAGATATGAGCTGGCATCCAGCGATCATCAAAACTGAGATTACAGGGGGAAAGGCAGCAGAAGTTGGTGCGACGCGAGTATTATCATTACAAGGTGGCGGCAATGTGAATGAGGTGCTGACAGGCTATGATGCGGCAGGCATGAGTATAAAATATGAAATTACAGAGAGTGTTCTGCCGGTGCGTGAATATGGCGCCACACTTAAGGTAGAAGCGGCTGGAGAAGGTAAAAGTATCGTTACTTGGCGCGCAATGTTCAAGCGTAAAGATTCAGCCAGCCCAGGCGCCGCAGGTCAAGATGATGTAGCAGCAAAAGAGGCGATTACCGGCGTGTTTCAATCAGGCCTAGCCAATATCAAAAAAATATCAGAATAAAAATAAGTTTTTATTCTTTGAAATAGACGGCCTTGCGAAGTTAATTTGCAAGGCCGTTTTTCATGATGCAATCGCTCTGTGCTGATAGAATGTACGGATGTTTGACGCCAAACCTTTCTTGAGAATGCTGCCTAGTTTGCCAGGTGTTTATCGCATGATGAATGCGGACGATGTAGTGATTTATGTGGGGAAAGCTAAACACCTTAAAAAGCGTGTTGCGAGCTATTTTAATAAAAACTTAGCCAGTCCACGTACCAAGATGATGGTGTCGCAGATTGCAAAAATTGAAACCACCGTCACGCGCAGCGAAACGGAGGCCTTGTTACTAGAGAATAATCTGATTAAAAGTCTGTTACCGCGTTATAACGTGTTGTTTCGTGACGATAAATCCTATCCTTACATTACCTTAACTGGCGATCATTTTCCCAGACTGGCTTTCCATCGCGGGGCACCCCAAAAAAATAATCAATATTTCGGGCCTTTCCCTAACACGATAGCAGTGCGTGAGAGTATTCAATTGTTACAAAAGGTGTTCAAACTACGTACCTGTGAAAATACGGTGTTTGCCAACCGTTCGCGCCCTTGTTTGCAGTATCAAATCGAGCGTTGTACCGCGCCATGTGTGGGGTATATCTCGGTGGAGGATTATGTGCATGACGTGCATCATGCCGCGATGTTTTTAGAGGGTAAAACCAATGAGGTGATGAGTGTTTTGGGGGATAAAATGAACACAGC
>JBQTJZ010000161.1:0-9342 GCA_052386615.1 Methylophilaceae bacterium | reverse complement strand
ATCAAAAAGCTAACGAAGATCGGCATTGCCACTACACCACTGGTGGCCTATGGCAAGCGAGGCTGCAATCCAGCGTCTCAACAGTCTTTCTTAGTGACAGAAGATTTGGGAGATATTATTTCTGTAGAAGAGTTGTGTGAGAAAGCAGGCAAGCACCTTTGGCAGGGGAAATCAGCCAAATTTAAGCACGAATTACTACAAAAAATGGCAGAGTTGGCAGCTAAGTTACATGGCGCAGGGCTATGCCATCGTGATTTTTATCTGTGCCAGTTAGTGCTGAAAAAAGCGGATTTGATGGCAGGTAACTTACACTTATATTTAATCGATTTGCATCGCATGGCAAATGGCTGTTCAGCTAATGGCAGTGAAGTGATGAAAGACATAGCAGCATTTTATTTTTCCGCCAAGCTAAATGGGTTTAGTGATCAAGATTTAATGGTTTTCAGACAGCATTATTTGGTACAAAGTGCTGTGTTTTGGCAACGAGTAGAAGCACGTGCCGATAGCTTATTGGTTAAATTTAATAGTGATAAGTTTCAAGCAAAAATAGCTAACGAACGCGCTAAACTTGGTTAGTAGATGGCGCTGGCGGTGATTTTGCTTTGCGGCTTACCTTGTAGCGATGATAATTCCAATAGTATTGCGATGGGCACTGTGCGATTTGTTGTTCGATGGCAAGGTTAAGCAAGGTGGGCGTAGCGATGGCATGGTCCTCTAGTTTGGTTAAATGGATGATATAGCCTTTGCCCTCTGCTAAGCGCTCACCAAACGCCATGATGACCGTTGCGCCTGTTTTTTCAGCCAGTTTGCTGGCGAGCGACATGGTGTAAGCCGGTTTGCCAAATAGCGGCGCCCATTCACCTTCACCTGCCGATGGAATTTGATCAGGTAAAATGCCAATGGCCTCTCCACGTTTTAAGGCTTGCATCAGTGTTCTAACGCCATGCATATTTGCGGGTGCTAGCTTTATGTTGCTACGCTCGCGGCCCTGATTAATGGTAGAGTTTAGCCATTTGAGCTTGGGTGGGCGATACAGCACGCTGATTGGATGATGCAACGCGTAATAAAGTGAAGTGATTTCAAAACAGCCCATATGCGGAGTGAGAAAGATAATACCTTTTCCATTCGCTAGACTTGATGTTACTTGTTCCCAGCCATGCGCCTGCTGTACTAAGGTAGCGATTTTTTGATGAGGACTGTGCCAAACAAAAGGCGTTTCTAAAATCGCTTCGCCCAAGTTGGTAAAGCTTTGGCGAACCGCCAGTTCGGTGCGATGTGGAAATAGCTTGCTTTGCATAATATTCGCATAGATGCGTTTTTTTGCTTTTGGCATGCAATAAAACAAAAACCCCCCTAGAAAAGCGCCTAATTGATGAACGGCGGATAACGGTAATAGCGACAATGGTTTTAGAATGTGCGTTAGCATATGTGCTAAATTATAAGCGCAAACGCTCGTGGCGTAGCGACTGCTTGGAGAATGACTGCTATAATCGACCCAATATTTTCATGAGGTTGTCATTTTTGACAGGTACAAAACTTCACCGCAAAATTTTTGCCGAGGATCTGTTGAAAGATTTCAATCGGCTATGGGCGCAGGAGATAGACTGGTTTGAAACGCCCAATCATCGGCGTGGCGGCTGGAGTGGGGTCGGCAAGCTCGAGCTAAATACCGCGAAGGGTGAAAGCTTGAGCGTTTTTGTGAAGAAGCAGCAAAACCATGGTCGAGCTACGCTTCGTCACCCTATTGAGGGTGAACCTACCTTTAGGCGCGAGTTTGAGCGTTTACAATACCTAAAACAGCATGGCTTTGCCGCGCCGAAAGTCGTTTTTTATGATGAAAAAGTAATTGATAATCAAACTTGCGCTAGATTGGTGACAGAGGCGCTTCTAGATTACGAACCGCTGGATGCTATCACTGAACGCTGGTTCAAGCAGGGTGGAATATCTTCTGTGCAAAAACATCGTTTGCTTAAGGTTGTTGCAGTGTCATTGTTAAAATTTCATATGCTAGGGCTAGTGCACCGCGCGTTGTATCCTAAGCATATTTTTGTAAAAGATGCAGCAACTGATCCAAAAGTTGCGCTGATTGATTTGGAAAAAGCACGCTTTAGTCCGCTTTTGTTTTATCGCGCATATTTTGACTTGGCTTCATTAAATCGCCGAGCAAATTACTGGAGCTTCAGCGAGCGGCTGTATTTTTTTCAGCGCTACTTCGATTTGGAGCAACTGACTACGCCGTACAAATTTCTGTGCCGGTTTATCATACGGCGTTCTGCACGACACTAGGGTGGGCTGATGATGTGCGGACAATGATGACGTGATGAATGAGATAGTGTCCCTGCGCACAAAAAATTCACAGCAAATATTGGCGCGCTATGGATTCGAAGCTGGTACGCTCGTGATGAGTGATGGCTTGGTGTTAAGCCGTTTGCAACCAGTGCGCCACGTGCCGAATCGACGTTGTGTTTGCCACGCAATCTGGCAAGACCAGCCAGTATACGCCAAGCTGTTTTTCGGAAAAAAAGCTAAACATTATGCGCTGCGCGATGTGGTGGGCGTGGGCTATTTGCAGCAGGCAAAAATAGCCACACCTGAAATTTTGTATCACGGCAATGTGCCCCGATCTGAGTGCTATGTTGTTTTGTTTGAAGCGATAGCTGCAGAAAATGCCGAAGATAGATGGCAACGGTTAAACGAGTTAGCGCAATTTAATTTGGCACAGAACCTAGTACTTACCGTTGCGCAGCATCATAACGCAGGATTAATTCAAACCGATATGTACCTTAAAAACTTTTTGGTTCAACCTAGGGGCCAAGCTAAAGGTGAATTAATATGGACATTAGATGGGGATGGTGTCCGTCAATTCTCTGTGGTATCGCGACAAAATGCACTCGCAAATTTAAGTGTCCTGCTATCAAAATTTGATGCGCTGATGCTGGAAAACTGGCTGCAAAAATTACTTAATATTTATGCACAGGCAAGGTGTTGGCGTATCAATCCAGATTTAATAGATATGAAAAGTAGCATCAATGCGTATCGACGAAAGCTTGCATCCGCCTACGCGGAAAAAAAAGTATTCAGGCAGTGTACAGACGTTCAAATAATAGCAAGCAGAGAGGTATTTACTGCAATTGCCACTGATTATTTGGTTGTAGCGTTACCGCAAACACCAAACCAAGCAGAGGTCTATTTTATTTCAGAGCATTTGATTAAAAAAGGCAATACCTGCACAGTGGTTGCTGCGACGTTGGATACTCAAAAATTGATTATCAAACGTTATAACATTAAAAGTTTTTGGCATGGCCTTAATCGCGCATTTAGAAAGACGCGCGCGGCCATTTCATGGGCAAATGCGCATCGTCTAAAGCTACTCGGAATTGCAACGGCCGCCCCGATTGCGCTGATTGAATCAAGAAATTGGGGGTTGCAAGGCAAAGCTTATTTTTTGGCTGAGTGTGTAGAGGCGCCTGATGTAGCAGCGTTTTTTATGCAAACGCGCGATAAGGTGAAACGGGCAGCGGCGGTAAAGCAAATAGTGACCTTATGTTATCGGCTGTATTTACATCAAATTTCGCATGGGGATATGAAAGCTAGCAATATTAAGCTGCTCGAGGGTAAACCAGTATTGATTGATTTAGACAGTATGCAGCAGCATCACTACGCTTGGCTCGCTTTGCGAGCCCATGTGCGTGATTTGCGGCGGTTGATGCAAAATTGGCAAGATGAGCCAGCCCTGTATAATGCGTTTGTGAAGACTTTTAAAGTTATCTACAAAGATAATACGCCACTTGAAATGGCGCATTTTCAAAATCTCACTTTAGAAAACAAGAGTTAATACATGATCGTTTTAGGTTTGTCTGGTGCGCTTGGGCACGACGCCTCCGCTGCCATTTTGGTGGATGGAAAAATCATTGCGGCGGCAGAAGAAGAGCGCTTTATTCGCGATAAACATGCAAAAAATAAATTCCCTTACGAAGCGGCCAAATTCTGTTTGAAACAGGCAGGAATCAAGCCAGAGGAAGTCGATATTGTAGCTTTTCCGTATGCTGAAATTCCGCTAAGCACTAACGCACGCTGGCATTATGCCAAACGCCACTGGTATGCCCCAGATCGCGCGCTTGATGCATTGTTCAATGGTAATCGCCGTTTCCGTCGTAATCGCGATAAATCATTGCAATTAATGGCTGACTTAGGGTTATCTAAAGCTAAGTTTGTACCAGTTGAGCATCATTTGGCACATGCCTCCAGTGCTTACCATTTAAGCGGGTTTACCGAAAAAACCGCCATTGTGGGCATTGATGGCAAGGGCGAGTATGCCACCACTTTTTTTGGTTACGGAGAGCATGGAAAAATCCATAAAATTAAAGAATTTTATGACCCGGATTCGCTCGGTGGCGTATATGGCGCGATGACCGAATACTTGGGTTTTGATATGTTAGATGGCGAATTTAAAGTCATGGGCATGGCGCCTTATGGCGACCCGAAGAAATACGATTTATCTGGTTTGGCAAAATTTGAAAATGGCGAGCTGGTAGTCAATACTAAATTAGTCAACGTGGTTGGCTTACGTCGCTACAAAGAAAAGGGTAAAGGCTACTATTTCACACCTGAACTGATTAAAATGTTAGGCCCTAAACGTCAAGGCGATGAGATTGATAACCCTTACATTCATTATGCAGCTTCTATCCAAGCCTTGTTGGAAGAGCTGGCGCTGGAAATGATCGAATACTATCTAGGCGATATTATTCGCGAGACTGGCAAAATCGTCATGGCAGGCGGCGTGGCGCTCAATGTAAAATTGAATCAACGTATTATTGCGCTGCCGCATGTGAAGGAACTGTTTGTGCAGCCTGCTTCAGGTGACAATGGAACTTCACTCGGTGCGGCAACTTATGCTGCACATTTGGCAGGTGAGCAGATTCAGCCTATGCAACATGCTTATCTTGGGCCATCGTTCAATAGTGAAGAGTGCGTTGCAGCTTGTGAGGCGCATCCAGAAAAACCAATGTTCACCAAAGTAGAAAATTTTCCAAAAAAAGCGGCAGAGCTGCTCGCAGCAGGCAACCCACTGGCATGGTTTCAAGGTCGTATGGAGTTTGGGCCGCGCTCATTAGGCTGCCGCAGTATTTTGGGTGACCCTAGTTTTCCGGGGGTGGCCGATCGTATCAATGCGCAAATCAAGTATCGTGAGCGTTGGCGACCTTTTTGTCCAAGTATACTGGACAAAGTGGCCATGGATATTCTGCAAACCAACCATCCTGCACCCTATATGACGTTTACCTTTGATGTGGCAGAGCATTGGAAATCACGTATTCCAGAGGTGGTGCATGAAGATGGCACCGCACGTGCGCAAGTGGTCACACGGGAAACCAATCCGCGTTATTACGAATTGATTGAGCATTTGGAAACCCTGCGGGGCAATGCTGTGGTGCTCAATACATCGCTGAATCGTCGCGGCGAGCCCATGATTTGTAGCCCGACAGATGCACTGAATATGTTTTATGGGTGCGATCTGGAATATTTGATGTTAGAAGATGTGTTAGTCACTAAAAAATAGTGGCAGAAGCATTAACCAAAACAAGTCCTAATTCGTTATTAAATCTGTAGATTTGATAAATAATCTGATTCTCTAGCACCCTTAATTCATTGACGATACCGGCTAGTTTAGCGATAATCGAGGTAAGTGATTTCTTTTAAGTCGTATTCAGAGTCGAGCAGCTAGTATGAAACAATCCCATATTGAAGTTACCGAGCGCATTATCGAGCGTAGCCGTCCAACGCGTAGCGCTTATCTGCAGCGCGTAGATCAAATTGCCAATCGCAGTAAAGGCGCTGATCGTTTAGGTTGCGCCAATGTGGCGCACGCAGTAGCTGCTTTGCCAACAAGCGACAAATTACGTATCGTGGTTGAGAAAGCGCCCCACATTGGGATTATCACCGCCTATAACGAGATGCTTTCTGCACATCAGCCTTATGCGAACTATCCAGATATCATTCGTGACGAAGCGCATCAATTGGGAGCTACCGTGCAGGTGGCTGGGGGGGTGCCTGCTATGTGCGATGGGATTACGCAGGGCGAGCCAGGCATGGAACTCTCGCTGTTTAGTCGAGACAACATTGCCATGGGCACTGCGATTGGCCTTTCGCACGACGTGTTCGACGCCGCATTGCTACTTGGTGTGTGCGATAAAATTGTGCCAGGCTTGTTGATTGGCGCGCTACATTTTGGCCACTTGCCGTGCGTATTTGTACCAGCAGGGCCAATGAGCACCGGTTTGGATAACACAGCAAAATCTAAAGTGCGTGAAAAATATGCACAAGGATTAGTGGGACGGGATGAGTTGTTAGCTTCGGAATCCGCAGCCTATCATGGCGCAGGCACTTGTACTTTTTACGGTACTGCGAATAGCAACCAAATGTTATTAGAGGCTATGGGTTTACACGTGCCAGGAGCAGCATTCATTCATCCGCACGATGATTTGCGTGAAGATTTAACGCGTGAGGCCGTGAGATTGGTACTCAATATTACGCAAAAACAAAACTTTACTCCCATTGGTAAACTAGTGGATGAGCATGTGATTGTAAATGCCATGGTCGCTTTGCTGGCAACGGGTGGCTCCACTAATCACCTTATTCATTGGGTGGCGGTGGCGCGTGCAGCCGGGATTATTATCGATTGGACGGATTTCCATTATCTTGCAAAATCGACGCCATTGCTTGCCAGCGTATACCCAAACGGCAAAGCTGATGTGAATGAGTTTCAAACAGCGGGCGGGCCAGGTTTCGTCATTCGAGAGCTAATAGAAGGAGGCTATATGTATCCCGATGTGTTTACTGTCGCCAAAGGTGGTTTGCATGAGTATGGCAAAGTACCAAGCAAAGAGAATGATCAGCTGGTTTGGAAAGATTTACCAAAAGAAAGCGGTGATGAAACAGTCGTTCGCACTGTCGCACATCCATTTAATGAATCGGGTGGCTTGCGCTTGCTCAAAGGCAATTTAGGTCGTAGTGTGATTAAAATTTCAGCCGTGCCGGAAGATCGCCACATTATTGAAGCGCCCGCCATTGTGTTTGATAGTCAGGAAGAGCTTTTGTCAGCATTTGACCGCGGCGAACTGGAGCGTGATTTTGTGGCGGTAGTACGTTTTCAAGGACCAAAAGCGAATGGCATGCCAGAGCTACATAAACTCACGCCTCCTTTGGCGGTGCTACAGAATAAAGGATTTATGGTAGCAATTGTGACTGATGGCCGTATGAGTGGAGCTTCGGGTAAAATTCCCGCGGCTATTCACTTAAGCCCTGAGGCCAGTGCAGGTGGCGCGCTTGCCAAAATACGGGACGGCGATATTATTCGCTTGAACGCGGCGGTAGGGACGCTGAACGCACTCGTGGATGAAGATACTTGGGCAGACCGCGAAGTAGTCGAGCTTTCAGATAGTAAACGCAATGCAAATTCACACGGTATTGGACGGGAGTTGTTTGGCGGAATGCGGAGGAACGTACTTTCAGCCGAAGAGGGCGCAGTTACTTGGTTATAGCTATTTGAAAAGTTAATTTATGCGGCGTTACTTTCGCTTACTGTACAAAAACGTACTGCCTGTGTTCAAGCATCTTGCCTAAATTAATTTTGAGATAGCTTTCATAGATATTAATACTGAATTAAACCCAATTTTGAGAGAAATATGAATACATTAGATTTAGCTAAAGAAGGTCCGGTTATTCCCGTTATCGTGATTAATAAAGTAGAAGATGCCGTACCGATGGCAGAAGCTTTGTTAGCAGGCGGTATCAAGGTATTAGAGGTGACGTTACGCTCATCGTGTGCATTACAGGCAATGGAACAAATTGCCAAACATGTGCCGGATGCAATTATGGGATCTGGCACAGTACGCAACTTGAAAGACGCGCAAGCGAGTTTGGATGTAGGTTGCAAATTTGCGGTGAGTCCGGGCTATACCACCGAACTTGGGCAGTTTGCAAGAAAAATAGGCTTGCCGTTATTGCCTGGTATTTCCACCGGCTCTGAAATTATGACAGCCAACGCAGATGACTACTATTTCTTGAAATTATTTCCAGCGGTTGCTGTAGGCGGAATCAATCTCTTAAAAGGGTTTTCCGGACCATTTGGCGATGTTAAGTTTTGCCCGACAGGCGGTGTTACGGTTGAGAGTGCACCACAATTTTTAAGCTTACCTAACGTGGTAGTGTGTGGCGGCACATGGCTTACCCCAGCTGATGCGGTAGCCAAAAAAGATTGGACGTATATTACTAAATTAGCTAAAGAGGCTAGCGCTATCAAACCAGCTTGACTTAAATTGGGATAAAGTTTGTTAAATATACAGGCCTATAAAACCATCGTGTTTGATTGCGATGGTGTGATTTTAAATAGCAATAGAACCAAAATTGATGCTTATTTTGCCGTAGCAAAAAAAATGGGCGGTACAAACGAACAAGCACAAGCTCTTGTGGATTATCACGTTAAATTGGGCAGTTTTCCTAGAAATGGAAAAATTGACTACTATCTAAAAGAAATCGTTAAGCAAGCCAATACGCCAGAAACGATGCAACGCTATTTGGAAGCGTTTGACGATATTCTAGATGAAACACTAATGCAATGTGAAATCGCGCCCGAGTTGGATAATTTAAAAGCGCATACAACAGAGGCAAGGTGGATGCTGTTATCTGGGGGCGATCAGGCAGAACTCAGAAAGATTTTTTCGCGACGTCATTTAGCCTCATTATTTGAGGCGGGCATATTTGGTGGGCCAGATACCAAAGATATCGTGCTTATACGTGAGAAGGCAAATGATAATATTCAATTTCCGGCCTTATTTGTGGGTGATAGTAAATACGACTACCAAGCCGCAATAAATGCAGGACTTGATTTTGTGTTCTTGAGCGATTGGACCGAGGTGTCCGATTGGCAGACATTCTGTGCAGAAAACAAAATTCATGTTGTTAGCAATATTCAGTCGTTAATATGAGTTGAAGTCATCTATTTGTGCTCGCTAAATAAGCTGCTTCATTTTGAGCTGACGCTACTCAGTAACCCTTGCATACGCGCGCGCAACAAATTATCGTGTCAGAACTAAGCGCTGATTTTTGTAAAGGGAAAAGATTTAATCAATTCTGTTTTGATTGAAAGCAAGTCTTTTCTTGAGTAGTCATCGGTTAGTTTTTTGACCAGATCGTGGTTAATCTCTTCTAGAAGTATCGGGAAAGGTGCAGCGATGTCATATGCGCTGTAATAGTCTTCGAATTTAAAATGACCGCCTCTTAATGCATCTGATATTTATAGCCAAGCATATGTACATCCAAATGCATCCGCGGTGACTAGGCCAT
>JBQTJZ010000160.1:0-2291 GCA_052386615.1 Methylophilaceae bacterium | reverse complement strand
CGCGGCTCGAAACGAAGCCTTTAACAACACGCCCTTCGTTCATTGCGTCTTCCAAATCCAGCCAAGCTTCCATTTTCTTCGCTTTTTCGCGAGAAAGTTGGGTAGAGCCAAAACCATCTTCGAGTTTTTCGATGGCTACTTTTACGAAGTCACCCACGGCAACTTCAAGCTCACCTTGAGCATTTTTGAATTCCGCAGCGTCAATGACGCTTTCAGATTTAAGACCTGCGTTGACGATTACGTGATCGCTATCGATGGAGATGACCTCGGCGGTGATTACCTCACCGGAACGCATTTCTTGGCGCGCTAAGCTTTCTTCAAAAAGCGCGGCAAATGATTCCATTGAAGCTGGAGTTGATTTAGAAGTAGAAGCCATTAAAAAAGTGTATCCAAAATATCCCGCCTAGCAGCGGGCAAGTTAATCAAACGCTAAGTTTATGATTAAAACTTAACACGAACCGTGCATACTACACAAAAAATAGCTTATGTTCAATGACTTATAAAGAATATTATTGAATTTTTATATACGCAGAAAGAATAAACTGCACCGCTTCATCAATGCTGCGGTTCGTGGTGTCCAGCAACAGCGCATCTTTGGTTTGTAGCAAGGGAGAGGTGTTCCGTTGGCTATCGCGCAAATCACGTTGTTGTAGCTCATGCAGAATTTGCTGGTAATTGGCTTGCAAGCCTTTATTGACGAGCTGCTTATGGCGGCGCTCGGTGCGAACCTCGACGCTGGCGGTTAAAAATATTTTCAAGAGGGCATCAGTAAAAACCACGCTTGCCATATCGCGACCATCAGCCACTAAGCCGGGTGTTTGGCGAAAGCGATGTTGCAAATCGAGCAGCGCGCTACGTACTTGCGGATGAATAGCCACCTCGGATGCACCACGGCTCATTGCTTCGCTACGTACTGCTTCGGTGATACAGTCATTATTGAGATAAATCTCACCATTTCTGAATTCGATATTAAGTGTTTTTGCTAGATCGCCTAGCGCATTTGCATCACTCCAAGCGATATTTTCTTTATGCGCGGCAAGCGCCACAATGCGATACAGTGCGCCGGAATCTAAGTAGTGAAAACCAAGTTTATCTGCGACTAATTGCGCGACTGTCCCTTTGCCTGATGCAGAAGGGCCATCTATGGCAATGACTGGGGCGATAAGAGGAATAAGCTTAGCTGACAATTTTTGCAAATTCTTCAAAATAATTGGGGAAAGTTTTCGCGACACAGTGGGGGTCGTTAATCGTAATCGGCACACCACCTAAGCTCACCAGTGAAAAACACATCGCCATGCGGTGGTCGTCGTAAGTGTCAATCACCGCATTAGGCGTGAGTTGGGAAGGAGGCGTTATTTTGATGTAATCTGCGCCTTCCTCAACAACCGCACCGACCTTGCGTAACTCGGTTGCCATTGCGCTAATGCGGTCCGTTTCTTTCACGCGCCAGCTGGCAATATTACGCAAAGTAGTTGTGCCTTCTGCAAAGAGCGCCAAAATAGCCAACGTCATGGCTGCATCGGGGATATGGTTGCAGTCGAGGTCGATGGCTTTGAGTTTTCCGGTGTTTGGGCGGCATGCAAAAACACGATTTTCTCCGAACTTAATTTCTGCACCCATTAATTCAAGAGCGTCAGCAAATTTAATGTCTCCTTGGATACTGCCTTTTGAAATTCCTTCAACATCTATGATGCCAGCAATTGCGCCAGCAGCCAAGAAATATGAGGCACTTGAGGCATCGCCTTCAACATAGATTTGTTTGGGCGAGATGTACTTTGCATTGGCGGGAATGTTGAATTTTTGCCACCCTTCGCGTTGCACCGTCACGCCAAATTTTGCCATCAAATTCAGTGTAATTTCAATATAAGGCTTGGAAATCAACTCGCCGACCACTTCAATCGTTGCTTGCTGTTTGGTGAGGGGTAATGCCATCAATAGCGCCGTTAAAAACTGGCTAGAAACATCACCACGAATTTTGATGGGTTTGCTTACATCTGGTATACAAGGTGAAATCTTAAGTGGTGGAAAACCTTCAACACCTGAATACTCAATGTTTGCACCAGCTTGACACAATGCATCTACCAAGTCGCCAATTGGGCGTTCGTGCATACGTGGTACGCCGCTTAGCGAGTAATATCCATCAGAAAAGGCGAGGGCGGCGGTAAGCGGCCTAAAAGCTGTGCCAGCGTTGCCGAGAAAATGGCCTGCATTCTATACTTGGAATTCACCATTATTACCAAATACAAAAATATGTTCACTATTCTCTTTTTTGTCGATGTCAACTCCAAGCT
>JBQTJZ010000159.1:0-2192 GCA_052386615.1 Methylophilaceae bacterium | reverse complement strand
TCTATTTTTTGCTCGATTAAGTGATTAAAGGCTGCGGCTGCACCCGAAGCCATGGCAATACCGAGTGTGGCTGCAATCAGCGTTTGGAGTGGCACCATGCTAGGCGTTGCCAAAAACATACCAATGACAGCGGTGAACACAATCAGCGCGGTCACGCGTGGCTTACATAAAGCCAGAAAACTGCTTAAGCCTGCCGTAGAACCGTGTGTATTCATTTCAGATGTGACGCTCATTGTTTAACCCTTTTCTGCGCTTAGCTAACCCACTTTAGCTACCAATTTGGCTATTAGCCGAAGATAACGCGGTTATTTTTGAGTTTAACACAATCACTGCGACCAGTAACAAAGCTGCTACCATATTATGCGCTACTGCCAGCGCGAGCGGTAAATGCAGCATAAGATTTGCGATGCCTAGACCAATCTGCAGCAAAAGTAATGTCATCATTATTTTTGCCATATGTTTTAATTGTGGTTGGCGAGCCAATTGTACGCCCAACAAAACCAAATAGACAAAAGTAATGAGCGCACCAACGCGGTGTGTCCATTGTATCGCGACGAAGGCACTCAATTCTAACGGTTTTCCGCGGGTATCTACGCCCAGCTCACGAAACCAATGGAAAGCATTGGCAAAATCCATATTAGGCACCCATGCGCCATGGCAGGTAGGGAAATCTGTGCAGGCGAGTGCAGCGTAATTGGTACTTGTCCAGCCGCCCAGAAAAATCTGCGCCAGTAGAATAAGCACTGCACCACGTAGCCAAAATCGCAACTGGCTCGACTGCAAAAAATTTTCTGATATCCTCCCCCAATGACGATGGCTTATCCAGACCAATAGGGCGAGTGTACTCATTCCACCCATCAAATGTAGCGTGACTACTGCTGGTTTCAGCAACATGGTGACGGTCCACATACCAAGTAATGCCTGAAAAATCACTAAGAAGAGCAGTGCTGTGGGTAACCATGGCGAAACATGGATAGTGTTACGTTCGCGCCAACCTTGCACAAAAATTGCCAACACAAACAAACCCAGAATACCCGCGAGATAGCGATGAACCATCTCTTTCCATGCCTTGTGATGTTCTATGGGTGAATCCGGATAGGTCGCCTGTGCATGCGCAATAGCCTCGCTACTTTGCGGCACGGTCAAAGTGCCATAACAGCCTGGCCAATCGGGGCAACCAAGTCCTGCATCTGATAATCTCACATAAGCACCCAGCACCACCACACATAAAGTAAGTATTGTGGCCAAATAAGCCAAGCGTTTAAACATTATTAACCCGCCCATGAATTCTTAAGTAAGCGCACCAAATCCTCACGCAAGTCTTTAGGTTGAAAGTCTTGTGGATATTGCATCATCAGATTACCAAGTGGATCTACTAGGTAAACACTTTGCGGTGAGGGCGATACTTGGAATTGATTACTAAACTGGGCAATCCCCTCACTCTTGCCAGTTAATATAATCAAATCAGGGAATTTTTCATGCAGTCGCGCAATACTCTCGGTGCTGGCTTCTGTAGGGATCAGCAAAATACGCTGCACACGTTTAATTTCTTTATGTAAAGAAGCATGCACTTTACTGAGATAATCAATTTTTTCTAGACAAGCATCATCGCAGCCATTCTGCGTTAGCATCACGATGTTCCACTTTTTGTGCCAATTCGTTGCAGTAAAAGGTTTACCTTTTGTATCTTGTAAAACTGGAATGGTTAAACCGACTGGTGGCGTGATGAGATTGCCAAAACTTTGACCACTCGGCCTAATATCCAGTGCGTGCAGTATTACCGCAATGGTAAATGGCAACACAAACACCAGCGCAAGCATAATGAGCGCTTTTCTGCCGTTTCCTCTTTTTTGCATGGCATCGGGCTTATTGTTTTCTGACATTATTTCTTAATCCTTTTAGCGTTTAACTTTTTTAAAATTTAATACGATATAGATGACAAACAAGGTGAGCGCAAAACCAAACCACTGGTAAGCGTAGCCTAGATGCGTAATCACACGATTACCCGGAGCGGGCCAATTTCTGCTAAAGCCACCGACTGGACTCTTTGCATCTAGCCGCACGATGTAGGGTTTAAGCTCAAATGGCACCGATTTTATATAGCGCTGCATATCAATATGCTGCCAAACTTGTTGCCATTTTCCATCAGTAGGTGGCGCCGATTCTAACGTAAAATAGTTCGCAAGTGGGTT
>JBQTJZ010000158.1:0-6526 GCA_052386615.1 Methylophilaceae bacterium | reverse complement strand
CATTTTTACAACTAAATTGATGATTGCTACTTTTAGTGTGTAAAGATGAATTTAAGTATCAGCATGGCTACTCAAATAAGTAAGCATAAGTGTTGCATTATTTAAGTGCAGTGAATGGTTCATTGATCACAGTATTAATGTTACTTTGATCTTTTAGCCCAACGCCGGTGCATTGCAGGCGCATCGCTTCACGAGCCAACCAAAGCGCTTTATAGGCAGCAGCTTGATATTGCAGGCCTTCTGGGCGCACGTTAGAAATACAATTGCGCTCGGAATCTTGACGACCGAGTTTTGGCTTGTAGGTCAAATATAAGCCTAAACTGTCGGGGGAACTTAGGCCAGGCCGCTCACCCACCAACATTAATACTAGCTGTGCTTTTAGCAATTCGCCTACTTCGTCGCTTAAAGCAACACGTGCTTGGCTGGCGATGATAATGGGGGCGATTTTCCAGCCGGTTGGAAATTGCGTGCGCAAAGCCTGCACCATGGGCAAAGCGTGATTTTTAATTGCCATTGAAGATAAGCCATCCCCTATCAATATTAACAAATCGAAGCCTTTTTTTTCATGCGCGGCGAGCTTGCTGGCACTAGCCTCGTTTAAGCGGCGGCCTAAATCGGGACGTAATAAATACACTTGGCGGTTATTAACAGCAGACTCCACCACGATCGTAGCAAAATCAGCCGCTGCAAGTTCAGCATTGAGTGCTTTTATATCTAAAGGTAAATGTACGGCATCACGCGCCATAGCATGCGCTAGACCAAAGTCGAGGATTTCTTGCGTTGGCAAGCTGACACCAGCGCGTCCCAAGGCGATACGTGCTGGCGTCAGACTTTTTAGATGTTGCCACGGGTCAGCCGCAACATACGGCGCAATTTTTTTAGCATCGCTCACGATACTTCCAAGATCTTCGGTAAATGACTTAGCATGGCATGGTTTGTTTTTGCTACATTAATATGGCCAGCGGCATTCATGGTTCCCATGTTTTTTAGCCATGCTTCAAATTCAGGAGCAGGTTGTAGACCTAATACGCGCCGTAAATAGAGTGCGTCGTGAAAAGAAGTGGTTTGATAATTCAGCATAATGTCATCCGCACCAGGGATGCCCATCATGAAGGTGAGCCCAGCTACACCCAGAAGTGTCATCAAATTATCCATATCATCTTGATCGGCTTCGGCATGGTTGGTATAGCAAATATCACAACCCATAGGTACACCTAGCAGTTTGCCGCAAAAGTGGTCTTCCAATCCAGCACGGGTGATTTGTTTGCCATCGTATAAATATTCCGGGCCAATAAAACCCACAACCGTATTGGTGAGCAGTGGTGAAAAAGCGCGTGCCACTGCATAGGCACGTGCTTCGCAGGTTTGCTGATCCATCGCAAAATTAGCATTGGCAGATAGGGCTGAGCCTTGCCCTGTTTCAAAGTACATGACATTTTTACCAACTGTGCCTCGATTAAGCGCGTGTGCGGCACACTGTGCTTCTTTTAAAATACCCAAGTTAATGCCAAACCCTGCATTCGCCTTTTCCGTACCGGCAATAGACTGAAACACCAAATCCACAGGCGCACCTGTTTCCATCATTTGAATTTGGTTGGTTACGTGTGTAAGAACACAGGATTGGGTAGGGATGTTGTAGCGTGTAATAACATCATCAACCAAATGCGTGAGCGAAATCAATGCGGGGATATTATCTGTTGCTGGATTGATACCAATTACGGCATCACCAGCGCCATATAGCAGACCATCTAGCATGCTCGCTGCAATGCCGCGCGGATCGTCGGTGGGGTGATTGGGCTGCAGACGTACACTCAATCGACCCTCTAATCCGATCGTATTTCTAAAAGCTGTGACCACACGGCATTTACGAGCTACGACGACCAAATCCTGATTGCGCATAAGCTTGCTCGCAGCAGCAGCCATTTCTGGAGTGATTCCCTTGGCAATGCGCGCTAGGGTGGTGCTATCAGTAGTGTCGGATAATAGCCAGTTACGAAAATCACCCACCGTTAGATGACAGATTTCGCTAAACGCCTCTGCATCGTGTGAATCGATGATGAGACGTGTTACTTCATCTTCGGTATAGGGAACAAATAGGTCTTCTAAAAATGTTTTGAGCGGTACTTCACTTAAGCACATACGCGCCGCCATACGTTCTGCATAAGTTTCTGCAGCTACCCCCGCTAAATAATCGCCCGAACGCGCAGGTGTGGCTTTTGCCATCAACTCTTTTAAATGAGCAAAATGGTAGTTTTCTAATCCAATGCTGTATTGATAAGCCATATTTAATAGCGAGATGCCTCAAAAAAATAAAGCCAAAACCATGAAATTTTATTCACACGATTTTGGCCTTATTAATTTAGCAGGCTACCTATTTCATTGAGCTATCCATGGCGGGTGGACCTTGGAAACGATTTTTCTCGCCAAGCAGGAACCAGAATACTGCCATGACGATTAACATGGCAATCACCAAATAAAATACTTTTAAGTTGGGGGGTTGCATACCGACAAATACCAGTACGGATCCCCCTAATACAGCAAGTATCGCAACTGGTTTTGATAATCCTTTTAAATCAAATGGGCCTTTGTGTTTCCAAGAGTTACCCTCAGCAAAAAAGCCCGCAGCGGTTGGCATTATGTAAGAAATATACAAGAACACAGCACAACCCGTTGAAAGTACCACGAATCCATCGCCGTACAGCGTTGCGGCAATCGCCAAAATGGCAGAAACCCAAGTGGCGGTAACCGGTGTTTTAAGGGTGTCATGCACTTTTCGTAAAGTGCTTGATGCAGGCAAGCCACCATCGCGTGAGAATGCGAACATCATGCGAGAGCAAGAGGTGAGGCAAGCCAATCCGCACAGGTAGTTCACAGTGAAAATGCCGATAGATAGCAAGATACGGAGACCATCGGGTAATTGGCTTAACAGGGCGCCAAAAAAGCCCAAGTTTTGTTTTACCCCTTCGGTTAAATCTGGCATCACCAACACAAAAGTTGACACTAAAATAAAGCCAAAAACCACGGAGTAAATCACGGCTTTAATAATGCCACGCGGTACAGTGTTGGCAGCATCGCGCGTTTCTTCTGCAGTATGTGCTGAGGCGTCAAAGCCGGTAATGGTGTACACCACCAACAATAATCCGCATAAAAACGGCATCAGCATACCCTCTTTAGGGGCGCTAGACCACGGACTGCCCTCGGCTCCTGTAAAGTTGGTAAAGTTGAATAGGCGCGAAATGTCGATATTGGTAGTGGTATAAGCCAGTAGTGATATTACAAGTGATACCGCTAACGCGAATATTAAATACCCCGAAATATCGGTAATCTTGGTAGTGAATTTTGGAAAGTGCGAATTAAGTAGTGCCTGTGAAGCGGTAATGAGCGCGATAAATCCTACCTGAAAGCCATAACCCATACTCTCGGGGGCGATTCCCAACAATGGTGCGATTAAGGTTTTGAAGAAAGGGTCGTAAACACCAAAATTCACTGAAGCGACTACAAAAATCAATCCGAGCAAATTAAACCAAGCGGTTGTCCAACCATAACCCTTGCCCCCTAGAATAGATCCCCAGTGATACAAGCCACCAGCAGTGGGGTAAGACGAAGCAATCTGTGCCATGGCCAAAGCAACTATGACTGCAAATAAGCCGCCTACTGGCCAGCCGATACCAACCGAGGCGCCCCCGCCTGCACCTAATGCTTGTGGGAAGGCGCTGATCCCCCCCGCTAGAATACATATGATTGAAAATGAAATGGCGAAATTAGAAAAGCCACCCATATGTCGGTGTAGCTCTTGTTCATAGCCCATGCTTTTTAGATTTTGTGCATCTGCGTCCGCTGTGCTTTGCTGGTTACTCATTTGATAGCTCCTTGATAACGATAATTAAAGAGAATGCAACCTCATTTATTGCCAGTCTTAAAACTCATTGCCAGTGCTACTACTTTTAATACTACTCCAAATTGAATAAGGTAACGTTAATAATTTGGTCAGCCCCACTTTGCCTATTTAAACTTGTAGTGCTAGATAACGCCTATCCCAGCTACTTACTTCATGCATAAAATGGGCAAGTTCAATCTCTTTCACATTACAAAACGCATCGATAAAAGTATCCCCAAATATTTCGCGCGCATGGCTACTGCGGCTCAGTTGCATAATGGCGCTTTCTAGGCCAACGGCAATTTCACGCGGAAATTCATAACCATCTTTGTCATCCACCGGCACACTTGGCTTAAGTTTTTGTTGTATGCCGCGCAGGCCACAGGCCAGCGAGGCGGCCATGACCAAATAAGGGTTTGCATCGCTACCGGCAAAGCGGTTTTCAACACGTCTGGCTGCGGCGTTAGCATGCGGTACACGTAGGCCAATAGTACGATTATCGTGTCCCCATTGCATGTTAATGGGGGCTTGCGTGCCGCGTGCGTAGCGGCGCCATGAATTAACATATGGCGCTAGTAGCGGCATTAAATCCGCTAGATAGTGTTGTAAGCCTGCAATGTAAGCATAAAAATCGGGTGTGGCTTCCCCTTGTTGATCGCTAAAAATATTATGCTTTCTTGCATCAACGACACTCTGATGTAAATGCATGGAGCACCCATCATAATCTGCAAGCGGTTTAGCCATAAACACTGCATTCAAGCCATGCTGTTGCGCAATTTCACGCGTGGTGTACTTAAATAAAAGGACATCATCTGCTAATTTTAATGGGTCACCATGCAATAGATTTACTTCAAACTGACTCGGCGCCATTTCATGTAACCAAGTATCGGTGCGAATTTCTAGCGCATCATAGGCGGCTTGCAGTTGCTGCCAAAAATCTGGAAATTCTGCAATGGAGTTCAAGCTATAAGCCATAGCGCGCTCTTGCTCCACGTTCCCGTCGCGCATTGTAGGGTGGTTGAACCCAATGGCTTCATTACTATCGCGCTTAAATAAATAGAATTCAATTTCTGGTGCAACGACGGGCTGCAAGCCAAGCGCTTGATACTGAGCGACTATTTTTTTTAATATATTGCGAGGAGCATGCTCTGAAGGTGTGCCGTCAAAATTCATGCAATCATGCAACGCCCAAGCTCGATTTTTTGCCCATGGCAGTTGCTTAATAGTGGAGTAATCGGGTACTAGAATCGTATCGTTGTCTATCGCCCCAATCACGCGATCGTCGCAGTATTCACCATTAATGGTTTGCAAAATCACCGCTCTGGCAATCCGTAGTTCTTTACCTATTACAAAATCTGCACCGCGCATGGTTTTGCCGCGCAATGTGGCGTTGATGGTCGGGAATACGCATTCCACCTCGCTGATATGACGTTTTTTAATAAAGTCAGCTGCTTGCTTTAACAAAATCATGTTTTTTCCGAATGATCATTTATTTCATCGTTGGCATCACAAACTCTGTGCCACTACTTAGCTTATTCGGCCAACGCTGGGTTACGGTTTTAATACGTGTATAAAAGCGCACTCCTTCCGGGCCATAAATCGCGTGGTCGCCAAAAATTGACGATTTCCATCCACCAAAGCTATGAAAGGCCAAGGGCACAGGAATCGGTGTGTTCACTCCCACCATGCCCACCTCGACCTCACTAACAAACGCACGCGCTGCACCACCATCGCGGGTAAATATAGCCGTGCCGTTGCCGTATTCGTGCACGTTAATCAAATCTACTGCTTCACGATAAGTTTTGACGCGAACGATGCATAACACAGGCCCAAAAATCTCTTCGCAATAAATTTTCATGTCGGGCTTCACGTGATCAAACAGGGTGCCGGCTAAAAAGAAGCCATGTTTGGGCGTATCTAATTCGCGTCCATCTACTATAATAGTTGCCCCTTGTGCCACGCCACTGTCAATATAACCTTTGACTTTATCGCGATGTTGCGTCGTAATGAGGGGCCCCATTTCGGCTTTAGGGTTTAACCCATCGGCAATGACAATATTGCGTACTTTAGGGCTAAGTTTTGCCACGAGTTCATCTGCCACCTTATTGCCAACGACTACAGCAACAGAAATGGCCATACAACGTTCGCCTGCTGCCCCGTAGGCTGCGCCCATTAAGGCGTCCGCTGCCATATTCAAATCGGCATCTGGCATAATCAGCATATGATTTTTTGCGCCACCTAGTGCCTGCACACGCTTACCATTGGTGTTTGCAGTGGCATGAATATATTGGGCGATGGGAGTAGACCCCACAAAACTAATGGCTCTGATTTTGGGATGGGTAAGCAGTGCATCAACAGCTACTTTATCCCCATGTACCACATTAAACACCCCATTAGGCAAGCCAGCTTCTTTGAGCAATTGAGCCAGATAGATTGCGGTACTGGGTACACGTTCCGAAGGTTTAAGCACGAACGTATTACCGCAGACGATGGCAAGTGGAAACATCCACATAGGTACCATGGCAGGAAAATTAAACGGCGTGATGCCAGCAACCACTCCCAGCGGTTGGCGCATGGAGTAACTATCGACATCGGTTCCCACGTTTTCAGAAAACTCGCCCTTTAGAAATTGCGGTGCGCCACAAGCAA
>JBQTJZ010000157.1:0-17102 GCA_052386615.1 Methylophilaceae bacterium | reverse complement strand
CAATTAGCGATAGGCTTGGAAATGAAGGTTATGCTTTTTCTAACGTGAATGCGATTCCAGAAATAAATAAAGAGAATCACACGGCGGCATTTACTTTTTTTGTTGACCCAGGTCGTCGCGTCTATGTGCGCCGTATTAATTTAACTGGGAACACTCGCACACGCGACTCCGTATTACGTCGCGAAATGCGCCAGCTAGAATCTGCTTGGTATGCTGGAGATAAAATTAATCGCTCAAAAGAACGATTAGACCGTTTGCAATACTTTGATAATGTAGATATCGAGACAACTGCAGTACCAGGTAGCACCGATCATGTTGACATTAACATTAATGTCGCAGAGAAATCCACAGGCAGTGTGCAGTTTGGCGCCGGGTTATCAAGTAGTGAAGGTGTGGTCTTGGGTGTAACCATCAACCAGCAAAACTTTTTAGGCACAGGTAATCGTGTGAATGCGCAAATTAATACGGGGGATGTGAATACGACCTATTCTCTCTCTTTTACCGACCCTTACTTTACGCCAGATGGTATTAGCCGTGGTTTTGATGCCTATAGAAGAGATGTTGATACGCGCACTTTGGATATTGGTACTTATAACAGCTCATCCTATGGGCTTGGCGTGCGGTTTGGTCTACCGCTGACAGAACGAGACTTTTTATCTGCTGGCTTATCCGCTGATTTCACAAAAATTGATTTATCAGACCAAAGCCCAAAACAGTACTTAGATTTTTGTGGTAACAGTAAAGGCTGTAATGCTAATTCAGTCCAGCTGAACGCAGGATGGACCTATGATTCACGTGACAATACCTTGTTTCCTAATAATGGGGTATTGCAGCGCTTAACTGCCGAAGTTTCCGTGCCAAGTCTTGATCTAGAATACTACAAAATTGAATACAAACATGCTTGGTACAAAGAGATATTCAAAAATGTAACCTTCTTATTAAATGGGGAGCTTGGTTACGCGGATAGCTATGGTGACAGGGAATACCCCTTCTTCAAAAACTTCTATGCGGGTGGCGTGAATTCGGTGCGTGGTTTTGATACTAGCTCTATTGGCCCACGCGATATTGACCCAGTGACCGGGGATGATTTTGCAGTAGGGGGCACGCGTCGCATTGTAGGCAATGCAGAATTATTTATCCCTGTCCCTTTGATTAAAAACTCCTCTCAGTTTCGTTTAAGTGCTTTTTTGGATGCTGGCAATGTTTATGCGGAAGATGAATCTTTAAGCTTGGGGGAATTAAGGTACAGTGCCGGAGTGGGTATAAGTTGGTTCTCTCCATTTGGGCCATTAAAGCTGGTGCTTGCTAAACCGCTAAATGCGAAAGACGATGACCAGACGGAAACGCTACAGTTCCAGCTTGGCCAGCAATTTTAGTTAAACAATTGAGTTAGATTTGAATTTTAATAGTAGAATAAACACTGATGGATATTGCATGCACAACATTTTGGAGACATGAATTGAGCAATAGCTTAAAAGCTTTGCTATTTGCGGGTCTGATAATTTTGTCGGTTAATCTAAATGCCGCCGAACTCAAAGTCGGTTATGTGCAAGTAGACAAAATTCTGCAGGATGCGCCGCAGACGGCTGAAAGCGGGAAAAAGCTGGAGCGTGAGTTCAGTCCACGCTCGCAGGAACTCGATCGCATGCAAAAACAGATTCGTGATATCGAGGCCTCACTGGATAAAGAAGGGGTCACATTGGCTGAAGCTGAACGCCGTAGCAAAGAGCGTGAGGTTGCTAGTCTAAAAATTGAATTTCAACGTAAACAACGCGAGCTGCGTGAAGACATTAACTTACGTAAGAACGAAGAGCTCTCCAGTCTTCAAGATCGCATTAATAAAGCGGTTCAAACGGTTTCTGAGACTGAAGGTTATGATTTGGTAGTCTACGGAGGGGTAGCATTTGCCAGCAAAAAAATTGATATTACCGATAAAGTGTTAAAACTTTTGGGTAAAAAATAATTTTCATGCACAGTGCCCATGCGCGCCAATCTATCGCTTAGTCAAATCGTCGAAAGAATAGGCGGTACGCTATCAGGCAATGCCGAATTACAAATTAGTAGAGTAGGGTCTTTAGCATTAGCGCAAATTGGCGCTATTACTTTTTTTAACGACACTAGATACACGTCTCAATTAACAAACACGCATGCGAGTGCAGTGATTATCAAACCCGAACATGCCGCGCTTACCCAGTTACCCAAAATTATCACTGACAATCCTTACGCCTATTTTGCTAAGGCATCACAGTTACTAAATCCCGTAGAATTTGCAACAAGTGGCATCCATGCCAGCGCGATCATTCATCCCTCCGCCAAAGTCCATCCCAATAGCAGCATAGGTCCTCTTGTGCTGATTGAGGCTAATGTAAGCATCGGAGCCGGCGTTATCATTGGAGCTGGGTGTGTTATTGAGCAAAACTCTCACCTAAACAATAACTCCGTATGTGAATCAAATGTGACCATCAAGCATGGCACTGAAATTGGTCAGCATTGCCATTTATTTTCCGGTTGTGTCATTGGAAATGATGGCTTTGGCTATGCTGAAGAATTCGACAAAAAGCAGAATAAGGTTTGGGTAAAAATCCCACAAGTAGGGCGTGTCATCATCGAAAATCATGTGGATATTGGCGCGAATACGACTATTGATCGCGGCACCATCGATGACACTGTCATTGAGGAAGGTGTTAAGCTCGATAATTTGATACAAATTGCGCATAACTGCCGCATTGGCGCACATACTGTGATTGCTGGTTGTGTAGGCATAGCGGGGAGCACAACTATTGGTAAGCATTGTAGAATCGGCGGTGCAGCGATGATTTTAGGTCACTTGAGCATTGCGGAGAATGTTACCATATCGCCAGGCAGCATGATTACTCGCTCTATTGTTAAACAAGGCACCTACTCAGCACTTATGCCGTTCCAAGAACATGAAGCTTGGCTTAAAACCGCCGCAAATATTCGCCGTTTAGGCCAATTAACAGATAGAATTAAAGCCTTAGAGGCTACAATTGAAGCACAAGCCAATCTAGGTAAATCATAGAAAGTGTTTATATGACCAATATTGCTGATACCGGCATGGATATTCATGAGATTCTAGACCATCTCCCGCATCGTTACCCGTTCGTATTAATCGATCGTGTGATTTCAATCGATATTGGTAAAGAAATTACTGCTTTGAAAAATGTGACTGTGAACGAACCTTTTTTCCCTGGACACTTCCCCTATCATCCTGTGATGCCTGGGGTATTGATCGTAGAGGCAATGGCGCAGGCTGCCGCTATACTTTCGTTTAAGACGATTAATGCCAAGCCTAACGAAGATTCTGTCTATTATTTTGCTGGCATAGATAGTGCACGCTTCAAAAAGCCAGTTTCGCCAGGTGACCAAATTATCCTTAACGTTAAAATTGATCGTATTTTAAAAGGTATCTGGAAGTATAACGGGGTTGCTACTGTGAATGAGGCAATTGTGGCGGAAGCAAGTATGATGTGCATCCTGAAAGAAATTAAATAGTTTATATAATCAATATACTAAAAAATAATATTAAAGTTAATTAGTAACATTTTATGTCAGCAAAAATACATCCCAGCGCTATTATTCATCCTAAAGCAGAAATTGATAGTAGTGTTGAAGTTGGGGCATATTCAATCATAGGTACTGGCGTTAAAATAAGTGCGAGTACTAGGATTGGTAGCCATGTTGTCATCAAAGGTCCAACCACGATTGGAAAAAACAACCAGATTTTTCAATTTTCATCACTTGGGGAGCAGCCACAAGATAAAAAATACAGGGATGAAGCTACGCGACTAGAAATTGGAGACAACAATACCATCCGTGAGTTTTGCACATTTAACCGCGGTACAATTCAAGACAAAGGCGTAACCACCATAGGAAATGATAATTGGATTATGGCTTATGTGCACATCGCACATGATTGCAGTATTGGCAATCACACCATTATGGCAAATAACTCATCCCTTGCCGGTCACGTAGATATTCATGATTACGCTATTCTAGGCGGATTTACGCTCATTCATCAATTTTGCAAAATTGGCGCCCATGTAATTACCGCAGTGGGCTCTGTGGTATTCAAAGACATTCCGCCTTATGTAACGGCAGCTGGATATGATGCCAAGCCACATGGTATCAACGCTGAAGGCCTCAAGAGACGCGCATTCACGGCAAATGATATTTCGCAAATTAAACGCGCTTATAAAGCACTTTATCGCAATGGTCTCACTTTAGAGGAAGCCAAGGCAGCACTGGTGATTATGCAATCCGAATGTGACAAAATTCAGCTACTTACGGACTTTTTAACGGTTTCTAATCGCGGTATTATCCGCTAATTTTTATTCAATATGCCTAAAATTGCAATTGTGGCTGGTGAAGCCTCAGGGGATTTGCTGGGGGCGAATTTAATCACTGCGCTAAAAAAACAGCGTGATGATTTAGCGTTCTTTGGCATCGCAGGCCCAAAAATGATGCGCGAAGGCGCGAAGTCTTTTTTTCCTATCGAAAAGCTGTCCGTACGCGGCTACATTGAAGTGCTTGCGCACTTATATGGCTTAATGAAATTACGCAGAAGCTTACTCAAGCAATTATTAACCGAAAAGCCAGATATCTTTATTGGTATAGATTCACCGGACTTTAATTTTTGGTTAGAACGCAAATTAAAGAGACACGGGATCCCAACTATCCATTATGTGAGCCCCTCAATATGGGCATGGCGTGGCGGGCGTGTTCACAAGATAAAACATGCAGTCACCCATATGTTGGCTTTGTTTCCATTTGAACCTGCGTTATATGAAGCCGTTAATATGCCAGTAAGCTTCGTTGGGCATCCGCTGGCAGACGAAATCCCACTTAAACCTAATAAAAAAAGGGCCCGCGAGATCCTTAAATTAAAACAAAGTAGCCTTGTAGTGGCCATGCTGCCTGGTAGCCGACAATCCGAAGTACAACAACACGCAGATCTGTTCGTAAAAACAGCAGCGCAGATTTGCATAGAGCATCCACAAACTACGTTTTTAGTGCCTCTTATTACTCGTGAAACACGTGAAATTTTTGAGCTGACATTGCATAAAAATGCCTCTGAATCATTGGGGATACAATTATTGTTTGGTCATGCGCATGATGCCATGGAGGCTGCCGATATTGTCATTGTAGCCTCGGGTACCGCGACACTGGAAGCTGCGCTATTAAAGCGTCCAATGATTATTACTTACCGTATGCCAAAATTGAGTTGGTGGATATTAAAACGTATGCGTTATTTGCCTTATATTGGGCTACCTAATATTTTAGCTGGTAAATTTCTTGTACCAGAACTATTGCAAAATGAAGCGACTCCGGAGAATCTGGCTGACACAGTCACTAGATTGCTCAACGATCCGACTCACTTAAAAGCAGTTAAACAAGCGTTTGCTGATATACATCTATCTTTGAAACAAAATGCCGCTAAACAAGCTGCCGATGTGGTTTTTTCCTATTTACCAGCAAGTAAATGAATCCATTGATATGTGGTGTGGATGAAGCAGGGCGGGGCCCACTGGCTGGTGGCGTTTACGCGGCGGCGGTGATACTAGATAGGAATAATCCGATTGAAGGCTTAGCAGATTCTAAAAAACTCTCAGAAAAAAAGCGTGATTTTTTATCCGGCGAAATCAAAGAAAAATCTTTAGCTTGGGCAATCGCCAGTTGTAGCGCGCAGGAAATCGATGAAATTAACATTCTGCAAGCGAGCCTGCTGGCCATGAAGCGCGCGATTGAACAGCTAAGCATAACCCCAAGTTTAGTGCAAGTGGATGGCAACAAATGTCCGAGAATCAGCTTGCCGTGCGAGGCAATTGTAAAGGGCGACAACAAGGTGCAAGCCATTTCCGCCGCATCCATACTTGCTAAAGTAGCTCGGGATAAAGAGCTTTATGCACTCGATAAAATTTATTCTCAATACGGCTTTGCAAAGCATAAGGGCTATCCCACTCCCTACCACTTAACCATGCTTAAGATGCATGGGGTAAGCCCGATACACCGCAAAAGTTATGTCCCAATAAAACTACTGCTAAGCCAGTAGCAGAAACACAGCAGGGTGTTTGTATAAATCTGGTAGCGTTGATTTTTTCCAGGTTGCCACGGTTTTTGTGGCAATCAATTCGGTAATCAAACTGATGTCGCAGGCAACACAAAGCCTTGTACTCGGTTGGCAGGTGCTCAAAATAGCTTCCATCATATGTTGATTGCGGTAAGGGGTTTCGATAAAAATCTGCGTTTCACGCTGTACTAAAGAGCGTTTCTCGATTTCTTTTAGCTTTTGACTTCTTAACGCTTTATCCACGGGCAGATAGCCTAAAAATGCAAACTGCTGACCATTCAGTCCTGATGCCATCAAGCTTAATAAAATGGCGCTGGGTCCCACCAAGGGAATAACCCGAATGTTTTTCTGATAAGCCAATTCAACCAATTTTGCGCCAGGATCAGCGATACCCGGACAGCCTGCATCGCTCATCAAACCCACATCTTTGCCTGCCAATAATGGCGACAATAGCGTGGGCAAGTCTTTATCTTCGGTATGTTCGTTAAGCAAATGCAACGCCAGTTCACGTACGGGTTTTGCGGTTTTAATCATACTCAAGAAATGACGTGCTGTTTTTTCGCTCTCGACAACAAACGTGTCTAGTTTTTGTGTGGTTGCGATCACCTCTTGCGGTAGCACTTTATTGAGGTTGTCATCCCCCAATGTAACAGGGATTAAATATAAAGTGCCCGTTATCATTAATATTTGACCTGTGCCCGATAACTAAGCGTGGTCTTTCCCTCTGCCGGGATATCTATTTTCCATAGGGCAAGATGGCTATTAATTTTAGTGTGTGGCGCACTTTCAGAAAGGATCTTCCAGTCGCCCCCAATGGGCTCTTGTACTGTGACAGTCACTTTTTCTTTTTTAGCATTCTTAAGGGTGACTTCGAAAGCGCTTTCATAAACATGATTGCCTTTAGCTGGCCGAGGTAAAATTTTAAAATCCGTTTGTTTTCTGTCTGCGGTTACATCGAACGCATCGCCTAATTTTAGGCGTACGGTTTCATTTTTTGGTGTATGGTCAATGTTATCTTCGCCTACAAACTGTGCATTCCCTCTGCTATCTTTTTTATATACTCGTAGCACCCCTTTTGGCAGTGGCATGCCCAATTTAGCACTCTCTTTGTTATCGAATTCAATAAAAAAACCCACTTTCATTTTAGTACCAATTTCACCATATTGGCTTTGGTAATAATATTCTGCACCGCGCAACACAAGTTCTTTACGAGCCGGTATAGCGCTTGCTGATAACAACGCGACCTGTTTGGTTTGGTTTTCTGCAATAGTTGTCGGGCGCTCTAGCGTATACAGATGATACTCCAGCAGTGACTCCTCTGCCATGGAAGAAGCCGCATCGACAGCCATGGTTTCCATACGCATGGTTTTCACCATAGGCCGCATATTCTGCTGCACACGATTGACATCACCCGCCACCAACTGCAATTTGGCATTTTTATAGCTTGCGCCACTGGTATTGGTCAGCGTAACCCAGCCGGATAAATCAAGCTTATCTTCTTTATCATTCAACTCAGCCACATAATCAGCTTTCCAGCCCAATCCACCGGTGAGATAACTCAGCTCTACCGTTTGATCCGCTGCACCCTTATTGTTGATTTGTGTAATTAAAGTAGGGCGATCACGCAAATTAGCAGGCACATTATCATACACAACACGCCCATGTATCCCTGTTTCAATGCGATTGCCTACTTTAAGCACCACCCCATTATTGGCTGATAAAACCGTGGCTTGCTCTGTAGTTTCAGCACCAGTTGCTGGGTTGATTTTAATTAAGCCAACTGTTTTCCCTACATATTTTTCGAGTAATTTTTCTGGTGTAAGCAAATCGAAATCAAAATTTTGCTCTAAAAGGGTCAAACTACCAGGCGTACTAATACTGCGTAACAAGGCAGTTTCTGGGCGAATTTGTGCACTTACGTCACGCATGGCAAGCGCATTTAAGCCTGTGTTGAGTTTAACCTTGCGTGTGTCTTTCACTAATGCTAGATCGCCGTTATAGATGGTTACCGCGACATTTTGTTGGTCACTCAGTGTACTACGAGATTCTTCCAAGGGACTTTCCACGGCCATGGCCTCCGTAGATAAGATTGAACTTGTTGCAAGTAAAGCAGCCATTACCATAGCGCGGCGTTTAAACATCTTGAATCTCCGTAGGGTTGAATGTAGAAAGTAAAACGACCGCTTTTATATTACGTTGACACCCTCATTCTTTAACATGCTAACGAGTTTAATTAAGGGTAAGCCAATTAATGCATTTGGATCTTCACCCAGCATGTGCTCAATCAAAGCAATGCCTAGTCCTTCTGATTTTGCACTTCCCGCACAATGGTAGGGTTGTTCTTTTGTTAAATAGTTCTCGATTTGCGCATCTGTGAGTTGTCTAAATTGAACTATATAGGGTACTGTTTCTGCTTGCAGATTGCCTGTGACGGCGTTGTATAAACACAACGCACTATAAAAAGTCACTTCGCGACCACGCATCAATTGCAGTTGTTTGGTAGCGTTATTATGATTAAGGGGTTTACCTAATTGCTCACCATCTAGCGTGGCTACTTGATCGCAGCCAATGACCAAAGCATCAGGGTGCGCTTTGCCAATTTTAATCGCTTTTTCTTTAGACAGTCTTAAGGCGGTTGCTTGTGGTTTTTCATCGAAGAGCTTCGATTCATCCACCTCTGGAGATATACAGGTGAAAGGTAATTGTAGTTTTTGTAACAACTCACGCCGATAAACAGACGACGAGGCTAGAATAAGAGGTTGGTTCATGTTTTTATTGTATGACATCTTTTTGATCTATGCGAAGCAAGCTTCAATAAAAAGCCGACAGGTTAAAGCTGTCGGCTAAGTGGTGGTGATAAATTACTCCGGCTGTATTTCAAGCAGCGATTCATCTGGGGTGACGCTATCGCCTTTTTTGACATGAATCGCCACTACCGTTCCAGTAGTAGACGCTTGAATTTCGTTTTCCATTTTCATTGCTTCAATCACTAACACGCCATCTCCCGCGCTTACCTTATCGCCAACATTGACTTTAACCGCAACAATAGTGCCGGGCATCGCAGTTGTCACGCAGCCTTTATGCTGAGGACGTGGGCGACCACTTGAAGTTTTGCCCGTTTCTTTCTTCTTATTGCCCCCTTTACTGCTGTTACCCGAAACCTCAATCTCACTCAACGTTTCTACAATCACTTCTTCGGCAATACCGTCTACAGAAACGTAAAATGGACGCTGTTCCTCACCAGAATGGCCACTGCCAGTGAGTTTGATATGGAAGGTTTCTCCATGCAAGGTCACATTAAATTCATTTGGCGCATAACGAGAAGCGGCCGAATTAATCGCTTCTTTGGACAGCAGCGCTTCAGGTTTTAGTGAATCCGCATTACGTTCCTGTAAAAAAGTTTTACCAATATCGGGAAACATGGCATATGTCAAAACATCTTCTTCATTCTGCGCAAGGCGCTCAACTTCTGCTTGAAGTTTCGCCATTTCAGGCGCAAGCAAATCAGCGGGGCGGCAAGTGATTACTTCGGCATTGCCAATGGCGAGCTTTTGCACCTCTGAATTAACGGGGCTAATAGGCTTTCCATATTGACCTAAAAAGTAATTTTTGACTTCATTCGTCACCGTTTTATAGCGATCCCCCGTCATGACATTTAATACTGCTTGTGTGCCCACAATTTGCGAAGTGGGGGTTACCAGCGGTGGGTAACCTAAATCTTTGCGTACCCGCGGAATTTCTTCTAGTACAGCATTCATCTTGTCTAAGGCGCCTTGCTCTTTGAGTTGATTGCTTAGATTGGAAATCATACCGCCTGGCACTTGGTTCACCAGCACACGCGTATCAACGCCAGTAAAGTCACTCTCAAACTGCCAGTATTTTTTACGTACTTCGCGCAAATAGCTGCTGACTTCCTGCACCGCACCTATATCTAAACCGGTGTCGTATTCTGTATCTCTAAATGCAGCAATCATGCTTTCTGTCGTTGGATGACTAGCCCCTTCAGAGAAAGCAGAATTGCACGTATCAATAATTGTTGCGCCATTTTCTACACCGCGTAGCAAGTTTAAGCTAGCCAAACCAGAGGTGGCGTGACTATGTAAATGAATTGGGATGCTAATCGCCGTTTTAAGTGCTTTTACTAACTCTGTGGTGCTTTGCGGAGTAAGCAGGCTTGCCATGTCTTTAATCGCCAGCGTATCGCAGCCCATCGCTTCTAATTCTTGGGCTAAAGCGACAAAATGCGCTACATTGTGTTCAGGGCTGGTGGTATAACTAATCGTCCCTTCTGCAGTTTTTTTGGCTTTCTTCACCGCCTCGATGGAAGTTTTTAAATTACGCATGTCGTTCATAGCATCAAAGATGCGGAACACATCTACGCCATTGTCGGCAGATTTTTGTACGAACGCACGCACCACATCATCAGAATAATGACGGTAGCCAAGCAAGTTTTGACCACGTAATAACATCTGAATACGGCTATTTGGTAAGGCTTTACGAAGCTTAGCCAGACGTTCCCATGGATCTTCTTTCAAAAAACGTACGCAGGCGTCAAACGTAGCGCCTCCCCAAGCCTCAAGTGACCAAAAGCCAATGGAATCCAATTTAGCGCAAATAGGGAGCATATCCTCTGTGCGTAATCGCGTTGCAATCATGCATTGATGTCCGTCACGTAAAACTAGTTCTGAAATGTGTATTTTGGTCATAGTTAACACTCTTTAATTAAATCTTATATACCTTCATGTGCAGCAATGGCCGCGGAAATGGCTGCCGCAATCAGTTCTGGCGGCAGTTCAGTCGCGTAATGAGTCAGTTCAGGATGCGTTTCCACGAAACTTGTATTAAAATCCGCATTTCTGAAATCGGGGTGCTTCATAATTTCCTGATAGTAAGGGATTGTCGTTTTAACCCCATACACCACCATATCATCTAATGCACGGCGTCCACGTTCAATCACACTCTCCCAATCCAGCGCCCACACCGTCAACTTCGCACACATTGAGTCGTAATAGGGTGGAATGACATACCCGCTATAAATGGCTGCATCCATGCGTACTCCCGGGCCACCTGGTGAGTAATACCGTGTGATTTTACCAAAGCTTGGCAGAAAATCATTTTTAGGGTCTTCTGCATTGATGCGGTATTCCATGGCAAACCCACGGTAGCTAATTTCACTTTGCTGATACTGCAAAGGCAAACCGTAAGCCACGCGAATTTGCTCCTGCACAATATCGACACCGGTGATGGTCTCGGTTACCGTATGTTCTACCTGTAAGCGAGTATTCATTTCCATAAAATAGAAATGGTTATCTGCATCGAGCAAAAACTCGACTGTACCAGCGTTTTCATAATCGACCGCTTTGGCAGCTTTTACGGCTAGGCTGCCAATATAATCTCGCTGTGCTTTGGATAACTGGGGGGAAGGGGCTATTTCAATCAGTTTTTGGTTGCGACGTTGAATCGAACAATCGCGTTCAAACAAATGAATCACGTTGCCTTGACTATCCGCTAACACCTGAACTTCAATATGGCGTGGATTCACCACACATTTTTCTAAAAAAACCTCTGGCTTACCAAAAGCTTTACTGGCTTCTGAAATCACCCGCTCATAATTACCCAACAATTCTTTTTCGGAATCACAACGGCGAATACCGCGCCCACCACCACCATTGGTTGCTTTCAGCATCACAGGATAGCCAATTTTTTTGGCTAAGGCGACTGCTTCATCTAGGTTTTCCAAATTGCCATCGCTACCTGGCGTACAGGGGATTCCAGCGCCTGTCATAGCGTTGCGCGCTTCTATTTTATCGCCCATCTGCCGAATAACTGCCGCGTTTGGGCCAATAAACTTAATGCCACGACGCGCGCAAATTTCAGCCAGTTCAGGATTTTCTGACAAAAACCCATAGCCTGGATGAAGCGCATCACAGCCAGCAGCCACCGCTACGTTAACAATATTATGTGCGTTTAAATAGCCGGCAACGGGATCTGCGCCCAAATTATAGGATTCATCCGCTTTTTTAACATGTAGTGCACTACGATCTGCATCCGCATAAATCGCAACAGATTTAATGCCCATTTCGGAGCAGGCGCGGACAATACGCACTGCAATTTCACCCCGATTGGCTACAAGAATTTTTTTGAACACGCCTATGCCTTAGTAACAACTCTATACAGCGCAGATTGTAACACGCAGGCGGCTTCTACGAAATACATAAAGCAGGTAAAATCTTCTTTAAACCTTACCAATTCCATACTTTGATGATGAAACCAACGCTTATTAACAACCTTGAATTTGCGCAAAAGCAGGAAACAATTTCCGGCGAAATAGCTGTTAAAAATTGTGACAGGCTTGCCGAAACACTTACATGTTCTAGTCAAAATGTAACGAATATTCGCTACACTCTAACAGGTCAGGCAAAAAAATTGTACTTGCCTAGTTTACATTTAACTATTGACACCACTTTACCCGTATTATGCCAACGCTGTTTAGAACAAATGTCGATGCACTTATCATTAAAATTTGACTATTTAATCAGTACAACTGAGCCTGATGGGTTTGATCATAATGATGAAATTGACTGGCTAGAAGTATCATCTACCATGAATTTGAGCGAACTGATTGAAGATGAATTGCTGGTTGCCATGCCAATAGCACCCGTGCATGAAGAAACTTGCACCAGCTCACACTCACAAAGTGGCGAAAATCCGAATCCATTTGCAGTGTTAAAAGGAATAGTCGGGAAGCCTTCTCGCTGATTATCGGGCATCGGCACCACAATATTCGCGTTTCTAGTTTACATCAGGGCTTAAAATAGATTATCATTACGGGTTAGCTCTTTAGCACGTTTTTACAGAATCAATTATAGGTTTGGAGTATTTCACATGGCAGTTCAACAAAATAAAAAGTCACCTTCAAAACGCGGGATGCATCGCTCACATGACTTTTTGGTCGCCCCCCCTTTAGCATTAGAGCCAACCACTGGCGAGACACATTTGCGCCATCACGTGAGCCCAAACGGCTTTTATCGTGGCCGCAAAGTGATGTCAACCAAGGGTGAATAATCCGTTTAGACACAAATTTCAAGTGTTGTTTGCACTTCTTAATGGTTACGCCGCACTATTCATTTAGCGCGGCGTTTGCTTTTGTAGCCAATCCCTAACGTCAACGTTGACTTTTCTATCATCATCACATCTAATTCGTTCAATAGGTAAATTATAATGGACATTACAATTGCAATTGACGCGATGGGTGGCGATCACGGTCCGCATGTGACAGTGCCTGCAGCTTTGAAAGCGCTAAAGGAAGATGATCAGCTAAACGTTGTGTTGGTTGGTTTAGAGGCCGCGATTCAAGCTGAGCTTAAAGCACATAAAGCCAGCCCAAACCCACGTTTAAGGGTGCATCACACCACTGAAGTTGTGCTCATGGATGAATCGCCGCAGAGTGCGCTCAAAAATAAAAAAGATTCTTCCATGCGCGTGTCCATTAATCTCACCAAAAGTGGTGAAGCGCATGCTTGCGTGAGTGCAGGCAATACCGGTGCCTTAATGGCAACCGCGCGGTTTGTACTAAAGACTTTACCTGGCATTGATCGTCCGGCGATTGCTTCAGCACTGCCCTGTGAAAAAGGTAATACCTATATGTTGGATTTGGGGGCAAACGCTGACTGTACGGCGGAGCAACTATTGCAATTTGCAGTGATGGGCGCCATGCTCGTCAGTTGCGTTGAGCACAAGCCCAACCCCACAGTAGGCTTGCTTAATATTGGCTCGGAAGACATTAAAGGCAATGAGGTAGTAAAGCAAGCAGGGGAGCTGTTGCGCGCAAGCCATCTCAACTTCTATGGCAACATTGAAGGAGACGACATTTTTAAGGGTACGACAGATTTGGTGGTATGTGACGGGTTTGTCGGTAATGTTTCGCTAAAAACGACTGAAGGTTTAGCCCACATGATGGGTAAATTCTTAACCCAAGAATTCAAAAAGAATTGGCTCACCAAACTAATGGCGCTTGGCGCTATGCCGGTACTCAATGCATTCAAAAGGCGGTTAGACCCTCGTCGCTACAATGGTGCCAGTCTTTTAGGGTTACGCGGCATTGTGGTAAAAAGTCACGGGGGAGCTGATAGCCTAGCTTTTTATCATGCGATTCACGTGGCGATAGAAGAAGCGCGTAGCGGTGTATTGCGCCGTATCACCGAGCAGCTCGAAATTGAACATATTCAACCACATATTCATAGCGTCACATCAAATGCGAATGTTTCTGCAGAAAATGGTGAAGGCGTTTATCAATGACCTATTCAAAAATAACAGGTACTGGTAGCTATCTACCCGAAAAAATCTTAAGTAATGCTGACTTGGAAAAAATGGTGGATACCACGGACGAGTGGATTTTTAGTCGCACCGGTATTCGCGAGCGTCACATTGCGGCTGCCAATGAGTTAACCAGTGATTTAGCATTAAAAGCTGCAGAAAACGCTATTGCCAGTGCAACCTTAGATAGGGCCCTGATTGACCTCATCGTGGTTGCAACCTCAACACCAGATAAAGTATTTCCCAGTGTGGCAACTATCTTGCAGCGTAAATTAGGTATTGCCGGTTGCCCGGCATTTGATGTTCAAGCCGTGTGCAGTGGTTTTGTGTATGCGCTTGCAACAGCCGACAATTTCATTAAAGCGGGAGCAAGCCAGTGTGCATTAGTGGTTGGTGCTGAGACATTCTCGCGTATTACCGATTATACCGACAGAAGCAATTGTATTTTATGGGGCGATGGTGCAGGATCCGTTATTTTACAAGCCTCAAAGAAACAAGGTATTATTTCGACCCATATTCATGCAGATGGAAATTATGAAAAAATGCTGCATGTGCCACGTAAGGCAAAAGGCCATGACACCGTGGTAATGGAGGGTAACGCCGTATTTAAAATGGCAGTCAACACACTCGACCAAATTGTAGACGAAACATTATCTGCACACGGGATGCAAAAATCCGATATCGATTGGCTGGTACCCCATCAAGCGAATGTACGTATTTTACAGGCAACTGCAAAAAAACTTGATATGTCTATGGATAGAGTCGTCGTGACAGTAGATAAACATGGTAACACCTCTGCGGCTTCTATTCCGTTAGCGTTGGATGTCGCGGTGCGCGATGGACGCATTAAACGTGGCGAAATCATTTTAATGGAAGCGTTTGGCGGCGGCTTTACTTGGGGCTCAGCATTAATTAAGTACTAACTCAATATTACCCATTAATTTATGAAAAAATTAGCATTATTCTTTCCTGGGCAAGGCTCACAATCAGTTGGCATGATGAATGGCTTTGCTGATTCAACCATCATTAAAAATACCTTTATTGAAGCTTCTGATACTTTAAATGTTGATTTTTGGATCATGGTGACTGAGCCTAATGAGCTGCTTAATCAAACGCAATACACGCAACCACTCATGCTAACAGCAGGCATAGCGACCTGGCGTGCTTATCAACAATCTGGAGCTGCAGTTCCTAGCGTTTTTGCTGGGCATAGCCTGGGTGAATACTCCGCCTTGGTGGCAGCAGGAGCCATCAGTTTTAGTGATGCGCTCCCTCTAGTGAAACTCCGTGCCGAAGCAATGCAAAACGCCGTACCCGAAGGCGTGGGTGCAATGGCAGCTATTCTGGGTCTTGAAGATGCTGTGGTGCATACCGTTTGTATAGAGGCGGCGCAAGGCGAGGTGCTGGAGGCAGTTAACTTGAATTCGCCCGGGCAAGTTGTCATTGCCGGTAACAAAGCTGCGGTTGAGCGGGGAATGGAGCTTGCTAAAGCCAAAGGCGCAAAACGTGCATTAGCTCTGCCTGTGAGTGTACCTTCGCATTGTGCACTCATGAAACCTGCTGCAGAAAAACTCGCCCTGTACTTAAAAAATGTGACTGTAAATCTACCCAAAATACCTGTGATACACAATGCTGATGTGGCTTCTTATCAACAGGTAGATAAAATTAAAGATGCTCTCGTGCGTCAGCTATACTCTCCGGTGCGCTGGGTAGAAACGGTGCATAATATTTTTCACTCAGGGGTTACTAATAGTGCAGAATGTGGCCCCGGAAAGGTACTGGCAGGCTTAACAAAACGTATTGTGGCAGAACTACCTTGCGCTGCACTAATCAGCAATGAGGCTATTTACGAATTCAATAAATAATATTTAATCAATAAGTTAAGAGGCTTATTTAATGTCATTACTATTATCTAATCAAATTGCTTTAGTCACTGGTGCTAGCCGTGGCATTGGGGCTGCCATTGCCCAAGCATTAGGCAAACAAGGCGCTGTGGTGATTGGCACGGCAACTACCTCTGGTGGCGCTGAAAACATTAGTGCATCGCTTAAGCTTGCAGGCATAGATGGGTTTGGAATTGCGCTAGATGTAAATAGCGCAGAGCAAATCGAATCTGTGTTAAAACAAGCGAGCGCTCAGTTTGGCGATATCAGTATTCTGGTGAACAACGCGGGTATTACCAAAGATACTTTGTTGATGCGCATGAAAGATGAAGATTGGGATGCCGTGATTTCGACCAATTTAAGTTCAGTTTATCGGATGAGTCAAGCGGTATTACGTCCGATGATGAAAGCGCGCAGCGGTCGTATCATTAGCATCTCTAGTGTAGTCGGGCACATGGGTAATGCAGGCCAAAGCAATTATGCCGCGGCAAAAGCAGGCATGGCGGGATTTACTAAATCGCTGGCAACTGAAGTGGGTAGTCGTGGTATTACCGTTAACTGCGTTGCTCCTGGATTTATCGAAACCGATATGACAGCTGAGTTAAATGATGACATCAAGACTCAAATGCTGGCACGTGTTCCAGTAGGACGCTTGGGTAGCGTTACAGAAATCGCTGCCACCGTAGTGTTTTTGGCGTCATCTCACGCAGCCTACATTACAGGCGATACAATTCATGTCAATGTTGGTATGTACATGGCCTAACGTCTATATGTCTTTATAGGATTTTTTGAATTGTGGTGATATTTTTTTGTTT
>JBQTJZ010000156.1:0-3605 GCA_052386615.1 Methylophilaceae bacterium | reverse complement strand
GCCTTGCATATGGTTGCAACCAAGTGAAACTAAGGTTTCACGTTCCTTTTCAGTTTCAACCCCTTCTGCCACCACACTTAAATTTAAGGCATGGGCTAGACGAATGACGGCATCAATTAACGCTTTGGTGCCAGTATTGCTATCAATATCATGCACAAACACCTTATCAAGCTTAACTTCATCGACCTGTAAATCTTGCAAATAAGTCAGACTAATCGGGTGCGAGCCAAAGTCATCTAGGGCAACTTTAATTTGTGCTTTTTTAAATTTGGAGAGTAGCAGCTTAAATTGCGCTTGATTTTTAATAGCCGTGGCTTCTTTAATCTCGAAAGTAAGGTTGTGTGCGGCTAATTTATATTTTTTAAGTAGCAATTTGATTTCTTCTACCAAATTGGGGTTGCGAAATTGCTCGTTAGCCAGATTGATGGATAAATTCAAATCAATGCCAGTTTTTTTAGCGCGGTAGATGATTCGGCAACATTCTTCTAGCACCCAATCGTTAATTTGATTGATCAGACCAAAGCGTTTTGCATCTGGCAAGAAACCGTCTGGCAAAATAATCCCTTTGCTAGGATGCCGCCAGCGAATAAGGGCTTCTGCGCCAATCGGCGACTGGGTTTCACAATCAACTTTGGGTTGTAGGGCAAGAAAAAACTCGTTATTGCCAATAGCGTTTCTTAATTCACGCTGCATCAAAATTGTTTGTTTTGAGGTCGATTCAATTTCGGTATCGAAGAATCTGAATTGATTTTTACCACCTTCTTTAGCTTTGTACATGGCGGCATCTGCACACACAATCAAATTGTCTAAATCGCCATCTTTAGGATAAATGGCAATCCCCATTGAGCAAGAAATCTCAATGGGAACAGTAAGGACGGTGAATGATTCTCTAATGGATTTAATGATACGGTCTGCAATCGGACTAATATCATCATCCGATTTAATTTCTTCAAAAATAGCTACAAACTCATCCCCGCCGATGCGCGCGAGAAAATCGCATCCACGCATGGCTGTATTTAAGCGATGAGCTATCGTGGTTAAGACAGCATCCCCTACATGATGCCCATACTGGTCATTGATGGGTTTGAAATGGTCTAAATCTATGTAGGCCAACGCAAAAGTGGTGCCAGCGCGATCGCTGCGCTTGGCGGCACTTTCTAGATGTTGTTGAAAAGATTTCCGATTAGGTAGTTTGGTTAAGCTGTCTAATACTTGTTGCGTTAGTAATGCTGCATTTTTGTTTGCATCAAAAAAACTAAATTTGAATAACTGATGGCTATATTTTTCGGCAAACAGAATAACCACAAACAGCAGCAGAAAAACACTCACAAAAGATAATGCAACAATAATGCCCATTAACTTGGCATTAATATAGGCGTTGCCATCATAATTTAACTCAGTGCTGGGCATAATGGCATGATAAAAAGCAAAGTGGATGGCGATAATGCTCAATGCAATGATATGGGCGGTAAAAAGGCGCACCAAAATTTGATATCTGCCGTTATAGCTTTTAATCCAGAAAAACAACATAGCGATTGCGGTGATGACACCTGTGGTAAAAAGTAAAGTAAAGGGAACGGCGAAGTTATCGAACAAGAGACCGCTGGTGCTGTAAATGCAAGCCATATCGCAATAAAACATGCCGAATGTGCACAGGCCAGCAATAGCGCTATTACCTAACAATGTGGAAATTTTAAAATCACGTTTGCTTGCATCATTTAAAACAATAAACCCAATGACAATAGCCAATACCCAGATGGTAAAGGTGAGGGCAGTTGAACCGCTTCTTTGGGATTCATGATGAAATGCATAGGAAATAAGTAGATGGTTGGCCCATAAGGCGGTACCTGCTAATAAGGCAAAGCTGGGAAGCAACACTTTTTTAAGCGCGATAGAAGAGGTAAAAATGCGCGCGACTAAATTAAACGCGACAAGGACTGCGACAGTGCCCGCAAGCGCAGAGATTAGCAATAGCCAAATGTCATAATCAAGTTGCATAGTTATCGTTTTATTGTTAGTTGCAACTATGCACGCAAATTGTATGCCAGATTGTATTAAATCAGATGATGAGGCAACGGTTTCTATTATTGCTTTGCAGCACAATAACCCATTGATAAATATAGATGAATATTAATTTATGGGTTTGTGTAAATTAATAGCGCGCTAAATATTATGGCGCTAAAATGAGAAAGACCGTTGAAAAAATGACAGGGATGTTGACGAACAAGGAAGGCTAGGCGCGAATCACGCACCTAGGGTTGAGAGGTGATCTAAATGCCGCGCAAGAGCTCGTTAATCCCTACTTTACCGAGTGTTTTTGCATCCACTTTTTTAACAATAATGGCACAGTATAGGCTATAGCTATTATCTTTGGCGGGTAAGTTGCCGGAAACAACGACTGAGCCACTAGGGACACGACCATAGAAAACTTCCTCGGTTTCGCGGTCATAAATTTTAGTGGATTGCCCGATGTAAACGCCCATTGAAATGACGCAATTGTCTTCTACCACCACGCCTTCCACTACTTCAGAGCGGGCGCCAATAAAACAATTATCGCCGATGATGGTGGGGCCTGCCTGCACAGGTTCCAATACACCGCCAATGCCTACACCACCACTCAAATGCACATTTTTACCGATTTGTGCGCAAGAGCCCACTGTTGCCCAAGTATCTACCATAGTGCCTTCTCCGACATGCGCGCCAATATTGACATAAGAGGGCATTAGTATCGCATTTTTACCAATAAACGAGCCGCGACGCACAATTGCATTAGGCACTACACGGAAGCCGCCTGCTTTGAAATCTTCTTCGGTGTAATGGGCAAATTTCGGCGGCACTTTGTCAAAATAGCGGGTGACGCCATCGTCCATCAGGTGGTTATCTTCCAAGCGAAATGAAAGCAAAACCGCTTTTTTCAACCACTGGTGCGTTTCCCATTGTTGCGTTTCGCCCACGCGCGAAGCCACGCGCAAGTGACCTTGATCGAGATCGGTTAATATACTTGAAACAGTCGATTTAACCTCGTTTGAAGCATTGGCTGGGTTGATATTGGCGCGCGCTTCAAACGCCGCTTCGATAATGCTTTGACGTGGATCCATGAGATTCTCGAGACTTGGTTAATTGAATAAAAGCGCCATTTTAACCTAAAGCATCATTTTTCTGTACTGAAAGCAGCATTCAAATAAAGCAAAAAGCGCGTTTACTCACATAAACGCGCCTTTGAACAAGAGCGGCAGACATTAAGATTTTTTGCTTGCCTTGGCGGCTTCGTATAATGGCATGACTTTTGGGGCAAGCGCTTTTAAGTCGGCGATACGGTTATCGCTGGCGGGGTGCGTACTAAGAAACTCAGGCGGCGCGCTTTTGCTTTGTGCGCTCATTTTTTGCCACAAAGTCACGGCAGCATCAGGGTGATAGCCTGCTCGTGCAGCCAACTCTAACCCCATTTTATCCGCTTCGCGTTCTTGCTCGCGCCCGTTGGGCAGTGCAAAAAATAACTGACTGCCCATGCCGGCTGCTTGCACGGTAGCGCCGCCTACCGCACCCTTACTGACAACGGCGGCTAAAGCCTGCAGACCAAATTGCTGTACATAAGCTTGTGACAT